>PWIZ01000085.1 GCA_003560175.1 Halomonas sp.
CTTCTCGCTGACCTGGATGCCCCTGCTGGGTCTCGATCTCGCGCTGCGCATCGATGGGCTGACGATGCTGTTTGCCCTGCTGATCCTCGGCATCGGCAGCCTGATCCTCTACTACGCCGGGCACTATCTGGGTGCCGACGAGGATGACGGCCGCTTCCTCTCCTACATGATGCTGTTCATGACCGCCATGATCGGCATCGCCATGGCCGACAACCTGCTGCTGCTGTGGCTGTTCTGGGAGCTGACCAGCATTACCTCATTCCTGCTGATCGGGTTCTGGGGCCACCGCAGCGATGCCCGGCGCGGGGCGCGCATGGCGTTGGCGGTGACCGGCGCCGGTGGCCTGGCGCTGCTGGCAGGCCTGCTGCTGATCGGCCAGACGGTGGGCAGCTTCGACATGAGCGAGGTGCTGGCCGCCGGCGACCTTATCCGCGCCTCGGATCACTACTCGTTGATCCTGGCCCTGGTGCTGTTCGGCGCCTTCACCAAGTCCGCCCAGTTCCCCTTCCATTTCTGGCTGCCCCACGCCATGGCCGCTCCCACCCCGGTTTCGGCCTTCCTGCACTCGGCCACCATGGTCAAGGCCGGCGTCTTCCTGATGGCGAGATTCACCCCGGCGCTGGGCGATAGCCAACTGTGGGCAGTATCCCTCTCCCTGGTGGGCCTCGCCACCATGCTCTATGCCGCCTGGTTTGCCCTGCTGGAGCGCGATCTCAAGGGCATCCTGGCCTTCTCGACGATAAGCCACCTGGGCCTGATCACCCTGCTGCTGGGCCTGGGCAGCCCGCTGGCCATCGTCGCCGCGGTGTTCCACATCCTTAACCATGCCACCTTCAAGGCCGCGCTCTTCATGAGTGTAGGCATCATCGACCACGAGACCGGCACCCGTGACATCGACCGCCTGGGCGCCCTGTGGTCGATGATGCCGCTTACCGGCACCATGACGATCCTGGCCGGTGCCGCCATGGCCGGCTTCCCGCCCTTCAACGGCTTCCTCTCCAAGGAGATGCTCTTCGAGCAGAGCCTGGTCAATGACGTGCTGGGGGCATTGAGCGCCTTGATCCCCCTGCTGGTGATGCTGGCGGCCACCCTCTCGGTGGCCTACTCGCTGCGACTCATCTGGAGCCTGTTCTTCGCCGCACCCAAGCTGACCCGCGAACAGAAGGCCCAACCGCCGCTCAAGGCACACGATCCAGTCCGCGGCATGCTGGCACCCGGGCTGTTCCTGGCCGCCATGAGCCTGGCGGTGGGCCTGTTTCCCATGATCCTGGCAGCGCCCCTGGTCAACGCCGCCAGTCTCGCCGTGCAGGGGGACACCACGCCGCTGATTGCCCTGTCGCTGTGGCACGGCCTCAATCTTCCGCTGGCCATGAGTCTGATAGCGGTCGCTGCCGGGATACTGGTGCTGCGCCAGCAGAAGCGGCTGGCCGAGATCGCCGCCCTGTTTCCGGCACGGGATGCTGGGCGAGTCTTCGAGGCCGCCGTTCTGCGGGTGGTCAAGGCGGCCCTGTGGCTCACCCAGCGCCTGGAAAATGGCTCCCTGCAGCGCTACCAGGCGCTGCTTCTGCTGTGCGCCCTGGCCATGGTGGCGGTGGGGCTGGCCAACTTGGATGCCCTGACCGGTCCGCTGGGTCTGCAACCGGTCGACGGCATGCTGGTGCTGGGGGCGGCGCTGATGGTCTTCGGCGCCATCGGCAGCGCTCTAAGCCATCGCTGGCGGCTGGTCTCGCTGCTGATGCTCTCGGTGGTGGGCCTCACCGTCTCGCTCACCTTCGTGCGCTTCTCCGCCCCCGACCTGGCACTGACCCAGCTCTCGGTGGAGGTGGTGTCGATGATCCTCTTTATCCTGGCGCTGTTCTTCCTGCCCCAGCGCCCGCCGCTGCTGGTCTCCAGCAAACGTATCCTGCGTGACCTGCTGCTCGCCGTGTCGCTGGGCCTGGTGGTGGCTATGCTCAACTATGCGCTGCTGACCCGTGAAACCATCTCCATTGCCGACTACTTTCTGCGCGAGGCACTGCCCGGCGGCGGCGGCACCAATGTGGTCAACGTCATCCTGGTGGACTTCCGCGGCTTCGACACCCTGGGCGAGATCACCGTATTGACCCTGGCGGGCCTGGCCACCTTCAAGCTGCTCAACCGCATGAAGCTGTTCATGCCGGCGGGCAACGTCGAAGGCGTCCGCTGGTCGCGGCACCGCCACCCGATGATCCTCGCCGTGGTGGCCCAGATTCTGCTGCCCCTGGCACTGCTGGTCTCTGTCTACATCTTCCTGCGCGGCCACAACCAGCCCGGCGGCGGCTTCATTGCCGGCCTGATCACCGCGGTGGCACTGATCCTCCAGTACATGGCTCGTGGCTACGACTGGACACGCGAACGCCTGCCGGTCTCCTACCCGGTGGTGGCGGTCTCCGGCCTGGCCATCGCCGTGGCCACCGGGATGGCCAGCTGGCTGTTCGGCTACCCCTTCCTGACCTCTGCCTTCGGCCACTTCTACATCCCGCTGATCGGCGAGATCGAGCTGGCCTCGGCGATGCTCTTCGACCTGGGGGTCTACCTGGCCGTGGTCGGCGCCACCCTGATGATCCTGATCAACCTGGGCCGGGTCACCACGATCCACCGCCCGACGCTGGAGGAACGCTGATGGAAGCCCTGTTCTCGCTTGTGGTCGGCGTACTTACCGCCAGCGGCATCTACCTGCTGCTGCGCGGACGCACCTTCCCGGTCATCGTCGGCCTCGCCCTGCTGGGCTACGCGGTGAACCTCTTCCTCTTCTCCACCGGCGGCCTGCATACCCACGCTGCGGCGGTCATCGGCGAGTCGATCAGCCCGGCCGACCCACTGCCCCAGGCGCTGGTACTCACCGCTATCGTCATCGGCTTCGCCATGACCGCCTTCGTGGTGATCCTGGCGATTCGGGCGCGCAGCGAACTGGGCAGCGACCACGTCGACGGTCAGCAGGGTGAGGCGGGAGACGCCAAATGATCCAGCACCTGGTCACCCTGCCGGTCCTGATCCCGATGATCGGCGCCGTGGTCCTGCTGCTGGTCAGCCAGGCCAGTGATTCCCGTCGTCGTCAGTTGAGCGTTGCACTGTGTGTTGCCCAGGTGCTGGTCAGCGCCTGGCTGCTCTCACGGGCGGCCAGCGGTGAGATGCTCTTCTACGCCCTGGGCAACTGGCAGGCCCCCTTCGGCATCGTACTGATGCTCGATCGCCTGTCGGCGCTGATGCTCACCCTGACCGCGGTCCTGGCCCTGGGCTGCGTGCTGTTCGCCTGCGCCGGTGAGGACATTCGAGGCAGCAACTTCCACGGCCTATTCCAGCTGCAGCTGATGGGTCTCAACGGCGCCTTCATGACCGGCGACCTGTTCAACCTCTTCGTCTTCTTCGAGATCACTCTCTTGGCCTCCTACGCCCTGATGATGCATGGCGGCGGCAAGGAGCGCATCGGCGCCGGGCTGCACTATGTGATTCTCAACATTGCCGGCTCGGCGCTTTTCATCATCGCGCTGGGCGTGCTCTATGGCGCCACCGGCACCCTCAACATGGCCGACATGGCACGTCGGGTGGCGGTCATGGACGGCGACCAGGCGGCGCTGGTGACCGCCGGCGCCCTGCTACTGATCGTGGTCTTCAGCCTCAAGGCGGCCCTGCTGCCGCTCTACTTCTGGCTACCGCGCACCTACGCTGCTGCCCCGGCACCGGTAGCCGCGCTGTTCGCCATCATGACCAAGCTCGGCCTCTATGCCATCCTGCGGGTGCAGTCGCTCATCTTCGCCGACACACCCGTGGCTGAGGCGATCGCCACCTGGCTATGGTGGGCGGGCCTGGCCACCATCGTCCTAGCCGGTGTGGGCGTGCTCGCGGCGCGCGACCTGCGCAACCTCGTCGCCTACCTGGTGCTGATCTCGGTGGGCACCCTGTTGGCCGGCCAGGCGCTGGGCACCGTCGAAGCGGTTGGAGCTCTTCTCTACTACTTGCCTCACACCACGCTGATCTGCGGGGCCCTCTATCTGATCGCCGAACTGATCAGCCAGCAGCGCGGAAAGGCGGGCACGCGACTGGTGCGCGGCCGACGCCTCTACCAGCGCCACCTGCTGGGCGGCATGTTCCTGGTCGCCGCGGTCGCGGTAGCCGGCCTGCCGCCACTGGCCGGCGCCCTGGGCAAGCTGCTGCTGATGCAGGCCGCCGAAGGGGCCGCCCGGCTCTGGCTGTGGCCGCTGCTGCTGCTGGCCGGTCTGGCCGCGCTGATCGCCATGTCCCGGGCCGGCTCAGTGTTCTTCTGGGCCAGCTACAAGGGCGCAGCGGACAGCGGCCGGGTCACGCGCCCACAGCTTATCGGCGTGCTCTGGCTGCTGGCCAGCGCGCCGCTGCTGGTGGGCTTCGCCGGCCCGGTCAGCGATTACGCCCGAGCGACTGCGGAACAGCTGGCCGAGCCGCAGGTTGTGGTCTCCAGGCTACTCGGCGAATCGCCTGCCCTGCAGTTCGGCCGGCTCACCAATGACGAGGGAGAGTCACCATGAAAACCATGGGTCGCCTGCTGCCCACTCCCACCCTGTCGCTAGTGCTGCTGGTTGTCTGGCTGCTGCTGGTGCGCAGCATTGCCCCCGGCCAGCTGATTCTCGGTGCCTTCCTGGCGGTGGTCATTCCCCAGCTCACCAAGGGCTTCTGGGATCCAATGCCCCGGGTCAGGCATCCCCTCAAGCTGGTTCGGTTCGTACTGGTGGTGCTCTATGACATTGTCAAGGCCAACATCCAGGTCAGCCTGCTGATCCTGTCCCCGAAGCGTGAACCCCACCCCGGCTTCATCGAATACCCCCTGCAGGTCAAGGAGCCGCTGACCATTACCCTGCTGGCCAACACCGTGACCATGACCCCGGGCACCGTCTCCACCAACGTTCGCCTGGATCGCTCATCGCTGCTGATCCATGTGCTCGACATGGAAGACGAACAGGCGCTGGTGCGCGAGATACATGAGCGCTATGAGCGTCCGCTGAAGGAGATCTTCGAATGCTAGACACCGCGTTGATGATCAGCCTCGGCCTGATCGTGGCGGCCATGGCGATGAATGTCGTGCGCCTGGCCAAGGGCCCCGATGTCCCCGATCGCCTGCTGGCCCTGGATACCCTCTACGTCAATTCCATCGCGCTGATCGTGCTGCTGGGGCTATGGCTCAACACCAAGACCTACTTCGAGGCGGCGATCCTGATCGCTATGCTGGGATTAGTCGGCACCATGGCCATCTGTCGCTATCTGCTGCGCGGCGACATCATCGAGTGAGGAAGCACACATGACCTTCACCCTTTTGGCCGAAGGCGTCGTCGCCTTCCTGCTGGTGGCGGGCGGCCTGTTCGCCTTCACCGGCTCGCTGGGTATGCTGCAGCTCAAGGATTTCTTCATGCGCCTGCACGGTCCAACCAAGGGCACCACCCTGGGAATTGGCTGCATACTGATCGCCTCGATGCTCTACTTCACGGTGACCCAGCGAGAATTCCACGTGCAGGAACTGCTGATCACGCTGTTTCTGTTCATCACGGCCCCGGTCACCGGCCACATGCTGGCCAAGACCGGCCTGCACATGCACCTGCCCTTCATCACCGGCACCCGCGGCTCGCTGCCGGAGCTGCGCGACGAGGACGTGGGGCAGAGCCGGGTGGCGCGTCCCGCCAAGGCTCGCCATCCCTGGCGCACACGCCGCAAGTCCCTGCAGATGAAGTCCCGTCAGAAGCCCCGCCTGCCCCGCTAACACCGGGA
>PWIZ01000307.1 GCA_003560175.1 Halomonas sp.
CCGCTGCAGGCGCTGGTGTCGGAGCCGCTCAAGCCGGTGCTCGACACCGTGGTGATGTCCAACCACGTGCACGGCTATATCAGCCAGTCGGACAAGGGCGACCTGGTCATCGGCGCCGGCATCGACGGCTACAACGGCTATGGTCAGCGCGGTAGCTACCCCACCGTGGAACACACCCTGCAGGCGATCGTCGAGATGTTCCCGATCTTCTCCCGGGTGCGCATGAACCGCCAGTGGGGCGGCATCGTCGACACCTGCCCGGACGCCTGCCCGATTCTTTCCAAGACCCGGGTCAAGGGACTCTATTTCAACTGCGGCTGGGGGACCGGCGGCTTCAAGGCCACTCCGGGGTCGGGGCATGTCTTCGCTGCCAGCCTCGCCAAAGGCGAGATGCACTCGATTGCCGCACCGTTCTCCATCGACCGCTTTCATAGCGGGGCGCTGGTGGATGAACACGGCGCCGCCGGCGTGGCTCACTAAGGAGATTTCGCCATGTTCCATATCTACTGTCCCTATTGCGGCGAGCTCCGGGAAGAGGAGGAATTTCATCCCAGGGGTCAGGCCCATCTCGCTCGACCTGCGGATCCTGAGGCCTGTACCGACGAGGAGTGGGGCGACTACCTGTTCTTCCGTGACAATCCCCGCGGTATCCACCACGAGCTGTGGGTGCACTCCGTGGGGTGCCGCAAGTTCTTCAACATCACGCGGCATACCGTGAGTTACGAGATCCTCGAGACCTACAAGATGGGTGAGCTGCCGTCGTTCACCGCGGAACACTCCCGGGGCAACAGCACCGAGGCGGCGTCGCGCCAGGCACAGGTCGCGCAACAGGCAGGAGTCCACGTATGAGCCAACCCAATCGCCTCGGCCAGGGCGGGCGCATCGACCGCGCCCACACGCTTACCTTCACCTTCAACGGCAAGCGCTTCCAGGGGCATGCCGGCGATACCCTGGCCTCTGCGCTGCTGGCCAACGGCGTGGATATCGTCAATCGCAGCTTCAAGTATTCCCGGCCGCGGGGCATCGTGGCGGCGGGTGCCGAGGAACCCAATGCCGTGGTTCAGCTCGGCAGCACCGAGGCGGGGCAGGTGCCCAACGTGCGGGCGACTCAGCAGGCGCTGTTCGATGGCCTGGAGGCGCGCAGCACCAACGGCTGGCCGAACGTGCAGCGCGACATGATGAGTCTGGTCGGCAAGCTGGGCGGCAAGTTCATGCCGCCCGGGTTCTACTACAAGACCTTTATGGCGCCGGCCTCCCTGTGGATGACCTACGAGAAGTTCATCCGCAAGGGGGCGGGCATGGGGCGCAGCCCAGCCGAGAACGATCCGGACATCTACGACCACCTGCATCAGCACTGCGACGTGCTGGTGGTCGGGGCCGGCCCCGCGGGACTCGCCGCCGCGCTGGCCGCGGCGAGCGGCGGCGCCCGGGTGATCCTCGTCGACGAGCAGGAAGAGGTGGGTGGCTCGCTGCTGGACACCCGTGAGACTCTCGATGGCAAGCCGGCACACCAGTGGGTTGCCGAGGCCCAGCAAGAACTGGCCGGTATGGATAACGTGGTGCTGCTGCCGCGTACCACCGCCAACGGCTATCACGATCACAATTTCGTGACGCTTCATGAGCGTCGCACCGAGCATCTCGGTGAGACGGCGCCCCTGCTCGACGGTCGTCGACAGGTGCGCTCGCGCATGCATCGCGTGCGGGCTGGCCGAGTGGTGCTGGCCACCGGAACCCATGAGCGGCCGCTGGTCTACGCCAACAACGATGTGCCGGGCAACCTGGTGGCCGGCGCCGTGTCGACCTACATTCGTCGCTACGGCGTGATTCCCGGTCGGCGGCTGGTGCTCTCCACCAGCAATGATCACGCCTACCGTGCTGCCCTGGACTGGCATGAACTTGGAAAAGCGTCCGGCCGTGAGGTGGTGGCCATCGCCGACGCCCGTGCCAATCCCGACGGCGAGCTGGTCGAGCAGGCCCGTGCCCTGGGGATCCGCATCATCACCGGCAGCGCGGTGATCGAGGCCAGGGGCGACACGCGTGTCAGTGGCGCCCGGGTGGCGAAGGTCGACCTGGAAGGCTTTCGCGTCGTCGGCGAGATCGAGACCCTGGCCTGCGACACCATCGCCAGCTCCGGCGGCTACAGCCCGGTCATCCACCTGGCCTCCCACACGGGAGGGCGGCCGACCTGGCGTGACGACCTGCTGGCCTTCGTTCCCACCCTGGTGAAGGGCGTCAGTGCTGCCGGGGGTGCCCAGGGCATCACCGCCACCGCCGAGGTCCTGGCAGACGGCGTGGCAGCGGGCCGTCAGGCGGCCAGCGATGCCGGCTTCGAGGCGGCGTCGGTGTGCCTGCCGCAGGTCGCCGCGCGTCGCGACGGTGTCGCCTGCGCCCTCTATCAAGTGCCCCACGAGAAGGCGACGCTGCGGGCGCCCAAGCAGTTCGTCGACCTGCAGAACGACGTCACCGCCGCGGGCATCGAGCTGGCAACCCGGGAGGGCTTCGAGTCCATCGAGCACGTCAAGCGCTATACGGCCATGGGCTTCGGCACCGACCAGGGCAAGCTTGGCAACATCAACGGCATGGCCGTCGCCGCCCGCTGCCTGGGGAAGTCGATTCCCGAGGTTGGCACCACGGTGTTCCGCCCCAACTACACCCCGGTGACCTTCGGTGCCATCGTCGGTCGCCACTGTGGGGAGCTGTTCGATCCCGAGCGCCACACCGCCCTGCACCAGTGGCACCTGGAGCAGGGTGCCGAGTTCGAGGAGGTGGGCCAGTGGAAGCGCCCCTGGTACTTTCCACAAGTCCGCCCCGGCGCCGCCAACAGTGAACGTGAGAGCATGGCGGAGGCGGTGGCGCGGGAATGCCTCGCCGTGCGAGAGGCAGTGGGGATTCTCGATGCCTCGACGCTGGGCAAGATCGATATCCAGGGTCCTGACGCCCGTGAATTCCTGGGGCGGGTCTATACCAACAAGTGGGCCAAGCTGGCGCCCGGCCGCGTGCGCTACGGGTTGATGTGCAAGGACGACGGCATGGTGTTCGATGACGGCACCACCAGCTGCCTGGGCGAGAACCACTTCCTGATGACCACCACCACCGGCGGCGCGGCCGGCGTGCTGGAGTGGCTGGAGCTGTGGCATCAGACCGAGTGGCCGGAACTGCAGGTCTATTTCACCTCGGTGACCGACCACTGGGCGACCATGACCATCACCGGGCCCGAGGCGCGCAAGCTGCTGGCCGAGCTGAGCGATATCGACCTGGACCGCGAGGCGTTCACGTTCATGGACTGGCGCGAGGGGTGCGTGGCCAACGTCCCCGCCCGCGTGTTCCGCATCTCCTTCACCGGCGAGCTCGCCTACGAGATCAACGTCCAGGCCAACTATGCCCGGCACGTCTGGGAGGCGCTGTTCGCCCACGGCGAGAAATACGGTCTGACCCCCTATGGCACCGAGACCATGCACGTGCTGAGGGCGGAAAAGGGCTTCATCATTGCCGGCCAGGAGACCGACGGTTCGGTGACCCCAGAGGATCTCGGCATGCAGTGGTGCGTGGGGTACGACAAGCCGTTCTCCTGGATCGGCCAGCGAGCGCTGACGCGTCCAGACACATCGCGCACCGACCGCAAGCAGCTGGTGGGCCTCAAACCCAGAGACCCCAAGGTGGTGCTGGAGGAGGGCGCGCAGATCATCCTGGATCCGAACCACGCGATTCCCATGCCGATGGTGGGGCACGTGACCTCGAGCTACTACAGCCCGACCCTGGACTCGGGCTTTGCCCTGGCGGTGGTCAAGGGCGGACAGCAGAAGATGGGCGAGACCGTCTACCTGCCCATGGCCGACGGCCAGACCCACGAGGCCGACATCGTCAGCCCGATCTTCATCGACCCCAAGGGGGAGCGCCAGAATGTCTAACGTCGCCATCTTCGATACCCGCTCCGAGGCCAAGATCCCGGTGGAGTCGCCGCTGGCCTACGCCTACCGCCGTTCGGGAGCGCCGGCTCCCACCACCCGGAGTCGAGCGACGCTGCGCGAGCGGCCTTTTCTCGGACACCTGATCCTGCGGGGTGGCGCCATCGTTCTCGACGAGGCGGTCCGCGAGGTGCTCGGCGTCTCGTTGCCCGGTGAGCCCCAGGGCCTGGTCCATGACGCCGAGGGCGAGCGTTCCCTTCAGTGGCTGTCTCCCGACGAGTGGCTGGTGATCGTGCCCGGGGGCGAGGAGTTCGCGCTGGAGAATCGGCTGCGTGAGGCACTGGCCGGCGCCCACTTCGCCATCAGCAACGTCAGCGGCGGCCAGACCCTGATCGAGCTGGAGGGCGAGGCCGCCCGCGAGCTGCTGATGAAGTCGGTGATCTACGATGTGCATCCCGGCCACTTTCCGGTCGGCAAGGGCGTCACCACGGTCTTTGCCAAGACCGCGGTGATTCTGCGCCGGCCCAGCGAGTCACGCTGGGAGCTGGTGGTACGCCGCAGCTTCGCCGATTACACCTATCGATGGCTGCTGGATGCCGGCGAAGAGTTCGGCATCGGCGTCGCACGCTGATCCCCGGCCTGCTGCGTCAGGAGACAACCCATGAGTACTACGAATCGTCGTGCCGATATCAGCACCGACACCTGGATTCTCACGGCCCAGTGCCCCAGCCGGCTGGGCACGGTGGACGTGGTCACCCGCTTCCTCAAGGAGAGCGGTTGCTACATCACGGAACAGCAGTCCTTCGACGACCGCCTCGCCGACCGGTTTTTCATCCGCACCGAATTCATACCCCAGAACGCCGCCTTTGATGCCGAGACGTTCCAGGCCACCTTCGTGGCCCGGGCAGACGATTTCGAGATGGTCTTCGAACTCACCGCGCCGGGCGCGCGCATTCCGGTGGTGATCATGGTCTCCAAGGCGGATCACTGCCTGAATGACCTGCTGTACCGTTACCGTACCGGCCAGCTGTCGATCGAGATTCGCGCCGTGGTATCGAATCATCCCGACCTGGAAGCGTTGGCGACCTGGCACGGGCTGCCCTATCACCACTTCCCGATCACGCCCGAGACCAAGCCCGAGCAGGAGGCGCAGGTGGCCCGGGTGATCGAGGAGACCGGTGCCGAGCTGGTGATCCTGGCCCGCTACATGCAGGTGCTCTCCAGCGACATGTGCGAGAGGCTCAGCGGCCGTGCCATCAATATCCACCACTCGCTGCTGCCGGGCTTCAAGGGGGCGAAACCCTACCACCAGGCCTACGAGAAGGGCGTGAAGCTGGTTGGTGCGACAGCCCACTATATCAACGACGATCTGGACGAGGGGCCGATCATCACTCAGGCGGTCGAGGCGGTCAGCCATGCCGACTACCCGGAGGACCTGGTGGCCAAGGGACGAGATATCGAGTGTCTGGCCCTGGCGAAGGCCGTGGCCCTGCACGTGGAACGCCGCGTCTTCCTGCACGCCAGGCGCACCGTGATCTTCGAGCGCTAGCCAAGATAACGACAATAATTCTGGTAGGGGTAACCAGCATGCCAATCAGCATCTTCGATCTGTTCAAGGTCGGTATCGGGCCGTCGAGCTCCCACACGGTGGGCCCCATGCGGGCCGCCTTCGACTTCGTCGGCGAGCTCAAGGAGCGAGAACGGCTCGAGCGCGTGGCGCGCATCGAGGTTCAGCTGTTCGGTTCGCTCTCCGCCACCGGCATCGGCCACGGCACCGACCGGGCGGTGATCATGGGGCTGATGGGTGAGCGGCCGGACCGCATCGACCC
>PWIZ01000388.1 GCA_003560175.1 Halomonas sp.
CAGCCAGTTGGCGATATGCTGGCTGGAGATCCGCAGAGTGGCGCGATCCTCCATGAGGCCCACGTCGTGGATGTCCGGCACCTTGGAGCAGCCCACCCCGTGCTCGACCCAGCGCACCACGTAGCCGAGGATACCCTGGCAGTTGTTGTCGAGCTCCTGCTGGATCTCCTCCTTGGACCAGTTGGCCTCCGCGGCCACCGGCACGCTCAGCAGGTCATCCAGGAGCTTCTCGTGAAGATCAGGCTCGCTCCTGGCTTCCAGTTCCCGCTGAATACCGGTCACGTCCACCTGATGGTAGTGCAGCGCGTGCAGCGTGGCGGCGGTGGGCGACGGCACCCAGGCGGTGTTGGCGCCGGCCTTGGGGTGACCAATCTTCTGCTCCAGCATGGCGGCCATGAGGTCGGGCATGGCCCACATGCCCTTGCCGATCTGAGCGCGGCCGCGCAGGCCGCAGGCCAGACCGACCTGGACGTTGTTCTTCTCATAGGCCTGGATCCAGGCGGCTCCCTTCATGTCCCCCTTGCGGATCATCGGGCCCGCCTCCATGGCGGTGTGCATCTCGTCGCCGGTGCGGTCAAGGAAGCCGGTGTTGATGAACACCACCCGGGAGGCCGCCTCACCGATGCAGGCCTTGAGGTTCACCGTGGTGCGGCGCTCCTCGTCCATGATGCCCATCTTGAGGGTGTCGCGGGCCATGCCCAGCAGATCCTCGACACGGCCAAAGAGTTCGCTGGAGAAGGCCACTTCCTTCGGCCCATGCATCTTGGGCTTGACGATATACATGGAGCCTTGGCGGGAGTTGCGCGGTTCCCCTTCGCCCTTCTTGAGATCGTGCAGGGCGAGCAGGCCGGTGACAATGCCGTCGAGGATGCCCTCGGGCAGTTCGTTGCCCTCGGCGTCGAGCACTGCCGGGGTGGTCATCAGATGGCCAACATTGCGCACGAACATCAGCGAGCGGCCCGGCAGGGTCAGCGTGCCGCCATCCGTGGTGGTGAACTCCCGGTCGGCATGCAGGCGGCGAGTGATGGTCTTGCCGCCCTTCTCCACCGGCTCCTCCAGGTCGCCCTTCATCAGGCCCAGCCAGTTGCCGTAGACGCCCACCTTGTCTTCGGCGTCCACCGCGGCCACGGAGTCCTCGCAGTCCATGATGGTGGTCAGCGCCGCCTCGACCACGACATCCTTGACGCCGGCCGGGTCGGTCTTGCCGATCGGATGGGTCGGGTCGATCTGAATCTCCAGATGCAGGCCGTGATTGACCAGCAGCACCGAGTCGGGGCTGGCCGCCTCGCCGGTGTAGCCCACCAGCTTGCCAGGGTCCTTGAGACCGGTCTCGCGACCACCCTCAATGGTGACCACCAGATGGCCGTCTCGCAGGACATACTTGACGGCGTCGCGGTGGGAGCCGGTAGCCAGCGGGGCGGCGCGATCCAGCACGCCGCGGGCGTAGGCGATCACCTTCTCGCCGCGTCTGGGGTTGAAGCTGGCCCCCTTCTCTGCGCCATCCTCCTCGGAGATGGCATCGGTGCCGTAAAGGGCATCGTAGAGGCTACCCCAGCGCGCGTTGACGGCGTTGAGAGCGTAACGGGCATTATTCACCGGCACCACCAGCTGAGGGCCGGCCTGGACGGCGATCTCGCGGTCCACATTGGCGGTGGTCACCGCGACCTTGCCGGGTGCGTCGGCCAGGTAGCCAATCTTCTTCAGGAAGGCGCGATAGGCGGCCATATCGCTCACCGGACCGGGGTTCTCGCGGTGCCAGGCGTCGAGTTGTTTCTGCAGGCGATCACGCTCGGCGAGCAGTTCGCGGTTCTTCGGGGTCAGATCATGGAAGAGGGCATCGACGCCGGCCCAGAACGCCTCGGCATCGACGTCGGTGCCCGGGAGTGCCTGCTCGCTGATGAAGCGGTCCAGCTCGACGGCCACCTGAAGGCGATGGCGAGTAACACGTTCGGTCATGGTGGATCTCCTCATGCTTGGCAGCCGGCCGGTCGCATGCCAGGCTGCCGGGACAGGGGTGGAGTGACTACTTGATTCCGATTTTGTGGAAAACGCTTCCACATGTAAACCCGCAAAGCGTCGGGATCGCACGTAGCTAGACCAAAAGATAAGGCAGAGGCAGGCAAGGCGCCTGCTTTATATGGTGTCGGTCCCCGCTTGGGGCTAGCATTGCCGGGCGCCGCGGAGGATACGATGAGCGACTTCACCCCACTGCAGGCGCTGGGTCCCGTCCGGCTCATCACACCGGCCGCGGCGGAACTCGGCGACGATCACCTGGAACGCTACCTGGGCCACTACGGCCTGGCGCCCCTGCTCGTCGAGCATGTGGGGCTGCACGTGGGCTATGTGGACGCCTGCAACTTCCGCCTCTGGACACAGATATGGAGTCCCGCCGAGCCGGTCGGCACCGCTTTCGTGGTGCACGGCTACTTCGACCATCTGGGGCTCTATCGCCATTTGCTGGAGCGCCTGCTCGACCGCAACTGGCGGGTGGTGCTGTGGGATCTGCCGGGGCACGGCCTCTCCAGCGGGGCTCGCGCCTCTATCGACGATTTCGACGACTACGGGAGCTGCCTGCGCGCCCTTCAGGAGCATCTGGAGGAGGGGGGCCTGGCCCCACGCCCCTGGATCGGCGTGGGCCAGAGCACCGGGGCGGCGATACTGGCCACCGATGCGCTGACCCGCGGTGATGACGGACACTGGGCCGGCCTGGCCCTGCTGGCACCGCTAGTACGCCCCTGGGGCTGGAACCAGTCAAGCTGGCTGCACCTGCTAGTGGGGCCCTTCGTGCACTCCATCCCCCGCAAGTTCCGCGCCAACTCCACCGACAACGACTTCGCCGACTTCCTGCGCGACGGCGACCCGCTGCAGGCCGACCGCGTGGCCATCGGCTGGGTCAGCGCCATGCGCCGCTGGATGCCGCGGCTGCTTGCCTTGCCCCCCAATCCGGTGAAGACCTTGATCCTGCAGGGCGAACAGGACCTGACGGTCGACTGGGAGTGGAACCTGGCCGTGCTGGCGCGCAAGTTCCCCAATGCCGAGATCCACCGCCACCCCGAGGCGCGCCACCACCTGGTCAACGAGGCCGAACCGATCCGCCAGACGCTCTTCGACACCCTGGACCGCTTTATTGACGACCTGGCGCCTGCCGCCGCCCACCCCGAGACCGAACGCCCATGAACGCTAGCCGCCCGCTCCTGCTGCTTGTCCCTCTGCTGCTGGCCGGCTGCGCCGCCGCCCCCGACCGTCCCGAGACTCTGCGCCAGGCGCTGTTCAACCTGGGCGAACGCGCGGCAAGCCGGGTGACCGAGGCCCCCGCCCTGCCACACCCGCCCGCCGACCAGGTGCTGCTGCTGGTTACTCCGGAGGTCAACGGCGAACTCGGGATCGGCCAGGAGCGTTTCCGCGAGAGCCTGACCCGGGCACTGCTGGCGGTGGGCGATGGCCCCCAGGTGCTGGACTGGACCGACAGCATGGGCGAAGGGGGCAGCACCAACCAATGGCGCCTGGAGAGCCGCCTGATGGCCGACGGGCCACGCCTGCGGCTCTCGGACCGGGAGCTGCTCCCCTACCGCCTGACCCTGATACTGCGACGCCCCGACGGCGAGTCGGTGATGTGGGAGGAGAGCCTGCAGGGCGCCCTGGATGCCACGGCGCTCTAGTGCCCACGCGCTTGGCCTTTCACTCCTCACCCTTAACCCCTCACCCCTTGAGCAGCCGATCCAGCTGCCGATAGCCGATCGCCTCGATCAGCTGCTCCCGGGCCGGCTTCGTCTCGCCCGCCAGGTCGGCCAGGGTCAGCGCCACCCGCAGCACCCGGTGGTAGGCCCTCGCCGATAGTCTGAGACGCTCCAGCACCTGCGCCAGCCAGGCGCGATCGGCGGCACACAGATCGCAGGCCGCCTCCAGCTCCCGCCCCGCCAAGTGAGCGTTGAGCGCGCCCCGCGCCAGCTGACGCTCCCGGGCCGACACCACCCGCCTGCGCACGACCGCCGAGGACTCCCCGGTCGTTGCCGCGGTGAGCTGCTCCGGCGGCAGCGCCGGCACCTCCACCTGCAGGTCAATACGGTCGAGCAGTGGCCCCGAGAGTCTCGCCTGGTAGCGCTGTATCTGGGCCGCCGTGCAGTGGCAGGCCTGACGAGGATCGCCCAGGTGGCCGCAGGGGCAAGGGTTCATGGCCGCCACCAGCATGAAGCGAGCCGGAAAACGGCGCTGATGACTGGCCCGAGCGATATGAATTTGACCCGATTCCATGGGTTCGCGCATGACCTCGAGGACGTGACGCGAGAACTCCGGCAGTTCGTCGAGGAACAGCACGCCGTGGTGGGCCAGCGAGATCTCCCCGGGGCGAGGCTTCGAACCGCCCCCAACCAGCGCCACGGCGCTGGCCGTGTGGTGCGGTGCGCGGAAGGGCCGCCGCCCCCACTCGGCGGCCAGCGGCAGTCCGCTCACCGAACGCACCGCCGCCACCTCCAGGGCTTCCTCCTCGGTAAGCGGCGGCAGGATGCCCGGCAGGCGGCTTGCCAGCATGGTCTTGCCGGTGCCCGGCGGCCCGGAAAATAGCAGGTTGTGGGATCCTGCGGCGGCCACCTCCAGTGCACGGCGAGCCTGGTACTGGCCTCGCACCTCGGCCAGATCGGGCAGCAAGGTGGACGCCTCCGGGGGACGCGACAGGCGATGGGGCAAGATGGGTGTCTGCCCCAGCAGGTGGGCGACCACCTCGAGCAGATGATCGGCGGGCAGCACCTCGAGATCGCCAGCGAGCGCTGCCTCATCGGCATTGACCCGGGGCACGATCAGCCGGCGCCCGGCACGTCGGGTGGCCAGGGCCAGGGGCAACACGCCTGCGATCGGGCGTAGCCCGCCGTCCAAGGCCAGCTCACCGACGCTCTCGGTGTCCTGCAGGGCATTGGGGGGAAGCTGCCCGGAAGCCAGTAGCAGTCCCAGGGCGATGGGCAGATCGAAGCGACCGCCCTCTTTGGGCAGGTCGGCTGGCGCCAGATTGAGGGTGATGCGGCGGAGGGGATAGTCGAATCCGGCGTTGACCAGGGCGCTGCGCACCCGCTCACGGCTCTCCTTCACCGCCGCCTCGGGCAGGCCTACCAGGGTCACCCCCGGCAGACCGTTGGCCAGGTGCACCTCCACCTGCACCTCGGGAGCCTCGAGGCCAAGGCCCGCACGGGTATGGACAATCGCCAGCGTCATGGGCGTTCCCTCGCCAAGGGTATTGCCCTCAGGCTAGCCCAGCCCTCGCCGCTCTGCCCGCAAGGCTCAGCGCCCGGCCGCGCCTCCGCCGGCATCTTCCTCGGGGACCGCATCGTCAGAGGCTTCCGCTGACACCGCCGGCACCTCGGCGGTGCGCTCCTCGATAAGGGTCTCCAGCGCCGCCACCTGCTGCTCCAGCGCCTCCACTCGGGCACGGGTGCGCTGCAGGACATCCATCAGGATGTCGAAGTCCTCCCGGGAGACCAGTTCCAGGCGGTCGAAGGCGCCCTTCACCACCTGCTGAATACCCTTCTGCACCTCTTCCGGCGCCTGGGAGGCACCCTGCAGGCGCTCGCCGATCTGTTGGGCCAGTCGGCCGATACGGTCATGGCTCACCATGGGTCTCTCCTGAACGTGTGAAATGCCACTAACAGGATACCCATCACCCGCCGCGAACGCATGCCCTGCTAATGCGCCAGGATGGCGCGCCTGCACCAGAGCCCTGCACCAG
>PWIZ01000050.1 GCA_003560175.1 Halomonas sp.
CGCTCTCGCATCCTGCGCCGCTCTCGCATCCTGCGCCGCTTGCAGGGCCGGCGCGGGCCGTCCATGGCCCGCCCGTTCGGAGCAGTGCTCCTCACCCCTGGCGTAGGACCTACTTTACGACTTGTCCCCAGCGCCCCTTGTGTTGTTGTGAGACAACCCTTCAGGTCTGTATGCCCAGGCTGCCCTGGGGCAGCTGCATGGTCAGGCAGTGCAGGCTGCCGTGCTGGCGAATCACGCTCAGGCAATCGATGGGGATGATGTCACGCCCGGGGAAGGCGCCGGCCAGGGCGGTGAGGGCCCGGGTATCGGCGGCATCGCCGTAGGTGGGCACCAGCACCGCGCCGTTGATGATCAGGAAATTGGCATAGGTGGCGGGCAACCGGTGGCCGTCCACCGGGTCGAAGCAGGCGGCGGGCCAGGGCAGTGGCACCAGCCGGTAGGGCTCGCCGTCCCGGCGGCGCAACGCCTTGAGCTCCGTCTCCATGGCGGCCAGTGCCGGGTAGTGGGGGTCGCGCTCGTCGTCGCAGCGCACGTAGGCGATGGTGGCCGGGTCGCAGAAGCGCGCCAGGGTATCCACGTGGCTGTCGGTGTCGTCGCCCTCCAGGTGGCCGTGGGCCAGCCACAGCACCCGGGTTACGCCAAAGTCCTCGTGCAGCCAGTCTTCCACCGCCTGGCGGTCCAGGCCCGGGTTGCGGTTGGGGTTGAGCAGGCAGGCCTCGGTGGTCAGCAGGGTGTCGGCACCGTCGCTCTCCAGGGCGCCGCCCTCCAGGACCAGGCCGCGCTCGCTCACCGGGCAGGCGTAGACGCCGGTATCGGCCAGGCGGCGGGTCAGGGTGTTGTCTCGGGCGGCGGAAAACTTGCCCCCCCAGCCGGTGAAGACGTAGTCGTGCAGGCGCAGGGTGTCGTTCTCTTCCACCGCGAGCGGGCCGTGGTCACGGGTCCAGGTGTCGTCGCTCTCGGCTACCACCAGATGCAGGCGCCTGGAGGGCACGCCGAGGCAGGCGAAGCGGCGGGCCAGGTGGGTGCGGGTGGCGGTATCGGAGACGCTGACCAGCACATCCTGGTAGCGGGCGATGGCCACGACCATGGCCTCCAGGGTGGCCTCGATCCGTTCGAGCATGTGGGCCCAGTCGCTCTCGGGGCTGGGCCAGGTGAGCTGGACCGCATCCTGGGGATGCCATTCGGGAAGCAGACGTTTGGCCATGGTCGGAGAAAACCCCGCTGGGTGGATCGTTGGGTCAGGTGGCGAATGTAGGCATCAATGGGCAACGATGCAAGGGGGCCGTCATCATCCTGCGGGCCCGCTGATGTCGCCACCGCCAGGGTGCAAATCCGCGGCAAGGGGCGGGCGCCCCGATGCAGCGGCAGATAAAAAGCCTTACCATGGGCGCCCGCTGACAAGGAACGCCTCCATGCTCGACCGCCTGCCTTTCCTGATCGGGTTGCGCTACGTGCGCGCCAAGCGCCGCAACCACTTTATCTCCTTCATCTCACTGACTTCCATGCTGGGCCTGATGCTGGGCGTAGCGGTATTGATCCTGGTGCTCTCGGTGATGAACGGCTTCGACCACGAGCTGCGTACGCGCATCCTCGGCATGGTGCCCCACGCCAAGGTCGAGTCCCGCACTGGGATGGTGGAGTGGGAGTCCCTGGCCGCGCGGCTGATGGAGCGTGAACGGGTGATTGGCGCCGCCCCCTACGTGGAACAGCAGGGGATGTTCTCGGTGGGCGGCCGCAACGAGGGCGCCATGGTCAACGGCATCCATCCCGAGTGGGAGGACCGCGTCTCGATCATTGGTCGTCACATGCAGCAGGGGGCGCTGGACGACCTGCAGCCGGGGGAGTGGAACATTGTGCTGGGCTCGATCCTGGCCCGCCGGCTGGGGGTTGGGGTGGGAGATACCGTGACCCTACTGGTGCCAGAGGCCTCGATCACTCCGGCCGGGGTCTTCCCGCGTCTCAAGCGTTTCACGGTGAGCGGTGTGTTCAGCGTCGGCGCCGACCTGGACGCCGGCCTGGCCTATGCCAATATCGAGGACATGCAGACCCTGGCACGCTTGGGTGACGCCGTGGGTGGGCTGCGGCTGGAGCTCGACGACCTCTTCGAGGCCAGTGCGGAGACGCGCAGCATCGTCAACGAACTGGGGCCGGGCTATCGCGGCGTCGACTGGACCTTCTCCCACGGCAACCTGTTCCAGGCGATCCAGATGGAGAAGCGAATGATCGGGCTGCTGCTCACGGTCATCATTGCCGTGGCGGCCTTCAATATCGTGTCGACCCTGGTGATGGTGGTCACCGACAAGCATGCCGATATCGCCATCCTGCGAACCATCGGCGCCACGCCGCGTTCGATCATGGGCATCTTCATCGTCCAGGGGCTGGCCATCGGGGTGATCGGTATCCTGGTTGGCGTGGTGCTCGGGGTGCTGCTGGCCCTGACCATCTCCAATATCATCGACGGGGTCGAGAGCCTGTTCGGCATCCAGTTCCTCGATGCCGGGGTCTACTTCATCAGCAACCTGCCCTCGCGCCTCGACTGGACCGACGTGCGCGATATCGTCGCCGCGGCCCTGGTCCTGACCTTCCTTTCCACCCTCTATCCGGCCTGGCGGGCGGCCAAGGTCAAGCCGGCGGAGGTGCTGCGCTATGAGTGAGACGACCATGCAAGCCACAGCCGATCAGGGCGCCCGCGCGGCGCAGGGCAGCATCATGCTGGAGTGCCTCGACCTGACCCGTGTCTACAGTGAGGGTCCCCAGGACGTCACCGTGCTGGAGGGCCTGGCATTGACCGTCCACGCCGGCGAGCGGGTGGCCATCGTCGGTAGCTCCGGTTCCGGCAAGACCACCCTGCTCAACCTGCTGGGCGGCCTCGATCAGCCCACCCGGGGCGAGGTGCGCATCGCCGGCGAGTCGCTGCTGGCGCTGGGCGACGCGGCCCTGGGTCGGTTCCGCAACCGGCATATCGGCTTCGTCTACCAGTTCCACCATCTACTGGCCGAGTTCACCGCCCTGGAGAATGCCGCGCTGCCGCTGATCGTGCGTGGGCAGCGCAAGAAGGAGGCCGAGGCCTGCGCTCGTAAGCTGCTGGAGCGCGTGGGAATGGCCGAGCGTGCCGATCACAAGCCCGGTGAGCTCTCCGGCGGGGAGCGTCAGCGCGTAGCCATCGCCCGCGCCCTGGTCACCGACCCGAGCCTGGTGCTGATGGATGAGCCCACCGGCAACCTCGATCAGCACACCGCGGCCAGCATCCTGGCGCTGATGGATGAGCTGGCCCGCACTTCCGCCTGCGCCTTCGTGATCGTGACCCATGACCCGGCCTTGGCCGCCCACCAGGACCGGGTCATGCGCCTGGATGCAGGGCGCCTGGCCGAGCAGCCGCGGGACCCGGCGGGGGGCTAGGCTCACGGCTGGCAGCATGCCATCACCCGGTAACAACAGACGGCCGGCCCCTGGGGGTCGGCCGTTTGCGTAGGCGAGGAAGACGAGGGCTAGAGCGGATCGTCTTCGCAGGGCGTTCTGCGCCGCCGCCGCCGTGCCTTCCAGCTGCGCGAGACCTGCCAGCGCCAGATCAGCCGGATGACCAGATTGCCGAGCAGTGCCAGGGCGATGGCGCTGAACACCGAGCCCACGGCCAGGGCGGGCAGGATATCGGCCATCTGCTCAGCGATCCAACGAGTGGAGAGTCGCTCTGGGGCTTCCCGAGCCGGGGTGTTCATCAGCCAGGCGCCGAGGCGGTAGTTGCCGTAGAAGATCAGCGGCATGGTCAGCGGGTTGGTAATCCACACGAGGCCCACAGAGAGCGGTAGGTTGGCGCGGGCCAGCCAGGCGCCAAGGGCGGCCACTGCCATCTGGAAGGGGATCGGCAGCATGGCGCTGAACAGGCCTACCGAGAAGGCGTTGGCCACGCTGCGTCGGCTGAGTACCCAAAGGGCGGGGTTGCCGATCAGGTGACTCATGAAACGCAGCGAGCGCTGACGCCTGAGTGTCTCGGGGTGTGGGATGTAGCGCTGTAGGAAGCGGCGCGGCATGGCGTCGGGCTCGCGGCATCGTGACGCGAGCTATTATCCATAGATTAGCCTGCCTCCGCCATGGCGGCGCTTACACGCAAGGCGCCGTGGACGTGCAGTCATGCATCCACCCGGAGCAAGGGAATGCGACCAGGAATGGCCATCTCTCTGGCCCTGGCCGTCCTCATTGGCCTGGGGCTGGGTAGCCACCCGCCGCCGGGGCTGCTGGAGGGGCTCGGGCTCCTCGCTCTGATGCTGCTGGCCCGGCGCCGGTCGGCCGGCGGTTTGCCGCTGGTGGCGCTGGCCTGGGTGGTCGCCGCCCTGCTGCTGGCCCGCGGCGCCATCCTGCCGGAGGGGCTCATCCGCGAGGACCTCGCCGTGGAGGGGCGGCTGGTGACAGTGGCCGAGGAGGGGCGGCTTAGCCGTGTGACCCTGGTGGTCTCCCGGTGTCGCCCCCGAGTCGAGGGCCGACTCGCCTGCGATCGGCTTCAGCGGCTGCGCCTGAGCGTCTTCGAGGCGCCTCCCATGCAGCCCGGCGAGCACTGGGCGCTGACCGTGCGTCTGCGCCCGCCAGCGGGCTTCGCCAATCCTCACACCTTCGACTACGAAGCCTGGTTGTGGCGCGAGGGTATCCAGGCTACCGGCTATGTGCGCCGTGAGCCGGCGCCGCGGCGGCTGGCCGAGTCCACTCCAGGGCTGCGCGAGCGGGCCCTGGCCCACCTGGAGGCGCAGGCGCTGCCGCCTCGTGCCGAGCGCTGGTTGGCAGCGCTGACCCTGGGCGCCGGTGAGCGGCTGATCGCCGATGACTGGGCGCTGCTCAACGCCAGCGGCACCACGCACCTGATGGTGATCTCCGGCCTCCACGTGGGGTTGGTGGCGGGCTTCGCCCTGCTGCTGGGCCGCGGGGCGGCCCGGTTGGCGACCCCCGAGCGCTGGCGCCTGGCCGTGTGGCCCTGGTGGCTGGCCGGCGCTACGGCGGTGGGCTATGCAACCCTCTCGGGGCTAGAGCCGCCGGCGCTGCGCGCCCTGGTGATGGCGCTGGTAGGGCTCTGGGTGGCCAGCGGACGCCACGCCCCGGGTCCCTGGCAGGGTTGGTGGCTGGCGCTGGCCGCTGTGCTCCTGCTCGACCCCCTGAACGCCTGGCGCCCGGGACTATGGCTCTCCTTCCTGGCGGTGGCGCTGCTGATCCTGGCCTGGCAGGGGCGGCCTCGTCCGCGGGGGGCGCGCGGCTGGCTGTGGGCGCTGGTCCGGACCCAGCTGCTGCTGGCGCCGCTCATGGCCGCGGCGGTGCTGCTGGCATTCGCTCGCCTGGCGCCGGCGGCGCCGCTGGTCAACCTGGTAGCCGTGCCCCTGGTCAGCAGCCTGCTGGTGCCGCTGGGACTACTCGGTTGGCTGCTGAGCCCGTTGCCGCCGCTCTCGGCGCTCTGCTGGTGGCTGTTCTCCCTGCTGGCGGAGGCGCTGGTAAGGTGGCTGGAGTCGGCGGTGGCCTGGTTGCCGCTGTGGCTCCCCGAACCAGTCCTGGTGACCCCCCTGGCGCTCTGTCTGGGTTTGGTGGCGCTGCTCTGGGTGTTACCCGGGCTGACGGGGCTGCTGCGTGCCGCGGGCAGCCTGGCACTGGCCGCGGTGACGATGAGCCTTGCGCCATCGGGCATTCCCCACGGCCAACTTGAGGTGCGGGTGCTGGACGTGGGCC
>PWIZ01000302.1 GCA_003560175.1 Halomonas sp.
CGACTTCATCGTGCCGAGAAGATGGCGCTGACGCACCGCCTTGGCGTTCGCCAAGGCTCGCCGCTTGACTAGCGCATCACGCTACGCGTCGATGCGTAGGATGCGCGGCTGAGTTGCTCAAAGCGACAGGGCCCTCGGTAACCAGGATTGACCGTTCAGGGGGTGCGGCGTGACTCACGACTGGCGGACAGGGTGATCGAGACCGAGTCGGCAAAGCGAAGTGCATGGGGCTTGTCGATCTCCACCTGGGCGGTAAGCACCTGATCATGGCCCATGACCAGGTCCAGCACCTCGCGGGTCATGCGCTCGAGGAGCAAAAACCGATTGCCTTCCACGTGGGCGATCACCTGCTTGGTGATGGTGCGATAGTTGAGCGCCTGCTCGATATGGTTGAAGGCCACCGCCTTGTCGGCGCGGTAGCGAATCACCGCGTTGATCACCACGTCCTGACGGTTCTGGATCTCCTCCTCCTTGATCCCGATATGGGTCCTCATACGGAGGTTCTTGATTCGGATCGTGGCCAGATCGTGATCGAAGTGCTGGTCATCGATGGCGTGCAGTGGCATGGCCGATCTCCTTGGCGGTTGAGCCTCAGCGTGCGCTGACCAGGGTCAGGAACTCTTGGCGGGTGGACGGGTTGTCGCGGAAGGCGCCGAGCATCACCGAGGAGGTCATGCTGGAGTTCTGCTTTTCCACGCCCCGCATCATCATGCATAGATGCTTGGCCTCGATCACCACCGCTACGCCGCGGGAGTTGGTCACCTGCTGCACCGCCTCGGCGATCTGGCGAGTCAGGTTCTCCTGGATCTGCATGCGGCGGGCAAACATGTCCACGATGCGCGCAAACTTGGAGAGCCCCAGCACCCTGCCGCTGGGCAGATAGGCGATATGGCACTTGCCGATGAAGGGCAGGAGATGATGCTCACACATGGAATAGAGCTCGATGTCCTTGACCAGCACCATCTCGTCGGTCTCCGACTCGAATACGGCGCCGTTGACGATCTCCTCAAGGGACTGCAGGTAGCCATGATTCAGGAACTGCATTGCCTTGGCAGCGCGCTTGGGCGTGTCACGCAGGCCCTCTCTTTCCGGATCCTCGCCGAGAGCAAGCAAGATTTGTCGGTAGTGGTTGGCGATTTCTTCGGTCATCGTAGGGCCCGTCCTGGTCGCTTTTCATGTACAGTATATATACATGAAATCGATTGTGTATAACCTAGTGTGCCTTGAGTTCGCATTCTAGCGCAAGCCCTACCGCGGCGCAGTTCCGCTGCGTGACAACCTGCCGCACCCTGCGACCCCGGTGAACGGCAGGGCTCCTTGTCCCTGTGCTAGAATCGTGGTTTTCATGCAGTGTACGACTTCTTCCGAGAGCTCGAGATGACCAAGACACCCACGATTCTGCTGCTGGCCGCCCTGTTTACCCCGTCTCTGGCGCTGGCTGCGACCCTGGAACTTCCCGCCGAAGCACGACTCGAGGTGCAGGTAATCGATTCGCTCATTCTGGACCAGGATGAGTCACGCCACGACGATATCCTGCTGCGTCCGGTTGCCAACGGTCAGGGTTCCTACCAACTGCCAAGCCACTGCGTCATGGTGGGCGATGCTCGGCTCGAGGGTGAGCGGGTGCGCATCACGACCAAGTCCGTGACCTGCATCGCCACCGAGGGCAGCGACAGCGAGATCTATAGCGGTGAGATCTCGGCGGCCGCCTATGGCGCTGATGGCAATTTCGGGATTCCCGCCTGCGAGGGTGGGCGCTGCGAGGTCACTCCCGAGCAGACCTTCGAGCTGCGGCTGGCCAGCGAGCTGGCCATCGAAGAGCAGGAGAACCTCTCCGAGCGGATCAACCTTCAGCGCCGCCAGGCCGAGGGTGCCGGGGTCGCCAACCCGATCCCCGCCGAGCGCCCCGATCCCGATCAGTGATTTCTCGACCGTCGATGCCATGGCGCCCCCTCTCGAGGGGGCGCCATGCGTTGTGGCTTGGGCAGGGGCTTAAGCACGACGGGCTCAGGCCAGCCAGCGAGGGGCACGCTCGAGAACCTGCCGCTGCTGCTCCAGGGAGCGGATCTGACCGTCCCAGTAGCCCTCATCGGCGAGCCAGGGAAAGGCTGCCGGAAAGGCCGGATCCTCCCAGCGAGCCACCAGCCAGGCACTGTGGCGCAGTAGACGCAGGGCGCGCAGCGGCTCCATCAAGGCAAGCTCACTGCGGTCGAACTCGCGCTGTTCCTCGTACCCCTCCATGACCTCCGAGAGTTGCATGTGGCGCTCCTCGGGCTGCTCGGCGGTAATCAGCATCCACAGATCCTGCACCGCCGGAGCCATCAGGCAGTCATCGAAGTCCACCAGCGCAAAGTGATCGTCGCGCCCCAGGATATTGCCGATATGGCAGTCGCCGTGGACGCGAATCGCCTGCTCGGCCGACCAGGCGAAATCCGCCAGTCGTTCGTGGAGCGCATCGGTGACCCGCGCGTAGGCATCACGCTGCCGCCGACCCAGCCAGGCACTGGCCAGCACCCGGTCACGGGCCTCCCGAACCATGGCGTCCAGATCCATGGCCCCGCGATGGACAAAACTCCCGCGCTCACCCACGGCATGAACGGCGCCAATCAGCTCGCCAAGGGCGAACAGATGCGCCGGATTCTCCAGTTCCGGGGCCTGGCCCGGCAGACAGGGAAAGAGCGAGAACCGAAAGCCCTCGGCGCGGTGCAGGCTGCGACCCTCGGCATCGCGCCAGGGGGCCGCCACCGCGACCCCGGCCGCCACGAGCTCGGCCAGGAAATCGTGCTCTTCCTGGATCCGCGCATCGCTCCAGCGCTCCGGACGGTAGAACTTCACCACCCAGCGACGACGCTCCTCGTCATGCACCAGATAGACGCGGTTCTCGTAGCTATTGAGGGTAAAAGGCTCACCCGGCAGCCAGAAACCCAGCGATTCCACCGCCGCCACCACCCGAGCGGGAGAGAGGGTAGCAAAGGGGTGAGGCGAAATTTCCATGTGGGCAGTCCCGGCAGTCAAAAAAGCATGCTAACAGAGCCGTCGGCTTTCCTGCAGAAAGCCGTCAGGCTTCCTGCAGCGGCGTGCGCGCGACCGCCCAGGCCTCGACCTCCCGGGCACCGGCCGCACGGCAGGCCACGGCCAGGGCTCCGAGGGTCGCCCCGGTGGTCATCACGTCATCCAGCAGCACCACCCGGTACGGCAACGCTGCCTCGATGACGAAGGCACCGCTCAGATTGCGACGGCGCTCCTCGCGGTCCAGTCCGCGCTGGGTCGGCGTATTTCGCCGCCGCTGAGCGCGCACCAGCGGCAGTTGAAGCCGGCGAGCCAGGCGCCGCGCCAGCCACTCGGCCTGATCGAAGCCTCGCTCCCGTGCGCGCCGGGGGTGCAGCGGCACCGGCACCAGAGCTTCCGGCCAGGCCAGCGCCGCCTCGGGCAGGCCGGCCTCGAGCAGCGCCAGCAGCACCGCCCCGGCCCGGGGTGAGCCTGAAAACTTGAACCGCTGCATCAACCCGGCCACCTCCTGCGCGTAGCGCAGCGGCACTCGGCTGCGATCGAAGGACGGCGGGTCACGCAGGCAGCGTCCGCATGGCCTTGCCTGGAGCCGCCCGAGCAGGGGTTCGGCGCAGCGCGGACAGGCCGGCAGGTTCCAGGGCAGCGCGGCGAAGCAGGTCCCGCACCAGGGGTGCGCCTGCTCGGCGATCCCCAGGCAGAATGCACAGCGTCCGGGGAGCTGGCGGCGCAGCCACTGGTCAACTCCAAATCCCGCCCGGGTTGACAACGCCCGCCACTGGGATAGGCTTGCCGTCAACTTATTCATTTCGACAAAGTTGACCATAAGCGAGCCCCCATGTTCGATGCAAGCGATGCGACCTCGACCGCCGATGCCTTGACCCTAGCCGCCACGGCCCAGCCCCGCCACGACTGGCGCCTCGACGAGATCGAGGCGCTCTTTGCCCTGTCCTTCAACGACCTGCTGTTCCATGCTCAGCGGGTGCACCGCGCCCACTTCGACCCCAACGCCGTGCAGGTCTCCACCCTGCTCTCGATCAAGACCGGCGCCTGCCCGGAGGACTGCAAGTACTGCCCCCAGTCGGGCCACTACAGCACCGGGCTCGGAAAGGAGAAGCTGCTCGAGATCGAGAAGGTGGTGGAGCAGGCCGAGGCAGCGAAAGCGGCCGGCGCCAGCCGGTTCTGCATGGGCGCGGCCTGGAAGAGCCCGCGGGAGAAGGACCTGGAGGCGGTGCTGGAGATGGTGCGCCGGGTCAAGGCGCTGGGGCTCGAGACCTGCATGACCCTGGGGATGGTGGACAACGGCCAGGCCGGGCGCCTGGCCGAAGCGGGGCTCGACTACTACAACCACAACCTCGACACCTCGCCGGAGTACTACGGCGAGATTATCACCACCCGCACCTACGCCGACCGCCTTGAGACCCTGGGCCATGTTCGCGAGGCGGGCATGAAGGTGTGTTCCGGCGGGATCCTGGGGATGGGTGAGGCGCCCCGGGACCGCGCCGCCCTGCTCCAGCAGCTGGTGCGGCTCGAGCCACACCCGGAATCGGTGCCCATCAACATGCTGGTCAAGGTGCCGGGCACTCCCCTGGAGCACGTGGAGGACCTGGACCCCATCGAGTTTATCCGCGCCATCGCCGTGGCACGCATCCTGATGCCGAAAAGCCATGTGCGTCTCTCCGCCGGCCGCGAGCAGATGAACGAATCCACTCAGGCGCTGGCCTTCCTGGCCGGGGCCAATTCCATCTTCTACGGCGAGCGGCTGCTAACCACCGCCAATCCCCAGGCACAGCTCGACCGGGCTTTGTTCGCCAAGCTGGGCCTGCACCCGGAGCGACGCGACACCTGCGTCGATGACACCCAGGTGCAGGCCAGGGTGCAGACAAGAGTGGAAGCCGAGATCGAGGCCGACCTGGCCCGCCGGGCGAGCCGGCAGGCCGCCGCCCGGGCCAGCGAGCTGGCCTACGACGCCAGCAGCGCCAGCGTCGACTGAACATGAGCCTGAGCATGAGCCTGAGCATGAGCAGTGACTGGCCTTCGCGACTCGCCGCCCGAGCCCAGGCCCGCCGGGCCGACGGCCTGTGGCGACAGCGCCAACCCTGGCAGCCGGCCGGCGAGGTAGGCGGCGGCGCCCGATACGACTTCGCCGGCAACGACTACCTGGGCCTGGCCGGTGACCCGCGCCTCGCCGAGGCCATGGCCGAGGGTGCCCGCCGCTATGGTGCCGGCGCCCGGGCCTCCCACCTGGTCAGCGGCCACCTGGAGGTCCACGACACCCTCGAGTGTCGGCTGGCCGAGCTCACCGGACGGCCCCGCGCCCTGCTCTTCTCCACCGGCTACCTGGCCAACCTGGGCACCCTCCAGGCGCTCTGCGACGCCGACACCCGGGTGTTCCAGGACCGCCTCAATCACGCCTCCCTGCTCGACGGTGCAGCACTCGCCGGCGCGCCCTCTCGGCGCTTTCATCATCGCGACCTGGCCGATCTCGACCGCCTGCTGGATCGCGCCCCCGTCGAGGCACCGCGACTGGTGGTCAGTGACGGGGTATTCAGCATGGACGGTGACGTGGCCGATATTCCCGGCCTCGCCGCGGTAGCACAGCGCCACCGCGCCTGGCTGATGATCGACGATGCCCATGGCCTCGGCGTGCTCGGC
>PWIZ01000141.1 GCA_003560175.1 Halomonas sp.
CTGCAGGCAGGTCGCCGGCAGTTGGATATCCACGGCGATCGGCAGGTGGTCGGAAAAGAGATGGTCCAGCACCCGCACGTCGGCGGCCTGCAGCGAGTTCGACAGCAGGATATGGTCCAGGGCACGGCGGGGTTGCCAGGAAGGATAGCTGAGCGGTGGCCTTACCGGATGCAGAGGCAGTGAAGCGCAGAAGCGCTGGTGGCCGTGGAGCTGTTCCGGCGTGCAGTTGAGGTCGCCCATCACCACCACATGGCGCAGCGGCTGGATGATCTCGGAGAGATAGTCGAGTTGGCGGACCCGGCCACGATGGCTGAGCGCCAGATGGGCGACAAAGATATGCAGGGCGTCGGGCCCTTCACCGAAGCGTGCGTGGATGGCACCACGCCCGGGCAGGGTGCCAGGCAGGCGGTGCTCTTCGACCCGGCTGGGAGTCACCCGCGACAGCAGGCCGTTGCTGTGCTGGGCAAAGCGGCCAAGATTGCGATTGAGCTGCTGGAAGTGGTGCGGAAAGCCCCCTCGGGTGGCGAGATACTCCACCTGGTTGACGTTGCTGGAGCGGAAGCTGCCGCCGTCGACCTCCTGGAGGCCGACGATGTCGAAACGCCCCAGCACCTCGCTGACCATATCCAGACGCAGCTGGCGCTTGGGGTGGGGCAGCAGGTGCTGCCAGCTGCGGGTCAGATAATGGTGATAGGCCGAGGTCTGAATGCCCACCTGCATGTTGAAGGTAAGCAGCTTCAGGTGGCCGCCCTCCAGGGGCGGCGTCCTTGCCTCGGCCAGATGCGACATGTCAGCTGTCACCACGTTCCTCGCGGACCTTCTCGATCAGCGCATCAGCGATCTGCGGTATGTTGGAGAGACTTCCGGCGCTGGTGGGGGTGACCAGATAGCGTCCATCGATGATCAGCGCGGGTACGCCCATCAGACGCATGGCGCGCAGCCGCGAATGGGCCTGGTTGACCTTGTTCTTTA
This sequence comes from Halomonas sp., assembly GCA_003560175.1. Taxonomy (GTDB): domain Bacteria; phylum Pseudomonadota; class Gammaproteobacteria; order Pseudomonadales; family Halomonadaceae; genus Halomonas. The sequence continues at coordinate 973 of PWIZ01000141.1, forward strand.
CCGCGAAGGAGCCCAGTGCCTGGCGGGCCTCGTCTGCATCGACGCCGTAGCCGCTGAAGAAGTCGGCCACGTCGTTGACCTCGGTGAGGCGACGGTTCTGCTGATGGACGGCGTCGAAGAAATCGGCGTGGACCGCCTCGATGATCCCCAGCTCTTCGGCGGCATAGAAGGCCGCCGCGTGCTTGTTCCAGTCGCCGCCCATGGTGCCCGGCAGATGTACCACGCTGACGTCGTCACCCAGCGTCTCGTACCAGGCCGTGACGTGCTCCTGCAGGTTGTAGCAGTGCGGACAGCCGTACCAGAACGCCTCGGTGACCTCGATCTGGCCCTCGTCGACACGAGTCTCGACCGGCTGGGGAAGCACCTCGTAGTGCTGGCCCTCGACCAGGGAGGCGGCGGTGGCCAGGCTCGACAGGCCGAGGCCGGCGAGGGCGAACATCAGGGGCTTGAGCATCAGGAACTCTCTCCTTGGGTGGTCCGGTCTGGGCCGGCGTCGCTGCCTTTGAGCGCTGGCTACGCCAAGGGTTCCATGGCGGGGGCGACGGGGCCGGTGAAAATACGACCAGGGCGGCCCGAAGGCCGCCCTGTCACGCTGAACGTGGCCTCGCCGCTTGCCTCAGTCGGTGGAAACCAGCTCAGTGCAAGCCAAGCACATAGTTGGCCACGGCTTCCATGTCGTCGTCGCTCATCTTGGCAGCGATGTCGCGCATGATGTTGGCGGGATCGTTGGCACGTTCGCCGGCGGCGAAGTCCTGCAGCGTGGAGACGGTGTACTCCGCGAACTGGCCGGAGAGACCCGGATAAACGGCGCTGCCGATGCCTACCCCGGTGGGGGTGTGGCAGGCGGCGCAGGCCGGAATACCCTTGGCCATGTCGCCGGCCCGGTAGAGCTCCTCGCCACGCTCAATCAGCGCGGTGTCGGGATCGGCCTGACCCAGGTTGGCATCCTGCTGGGAATAGAACTTTGCCACGTCCCAGGCATCTTGGTCCGAGAAGTCGTCCACCTGGCCCACCATCTCGGCCACCACGCGATGGCCGTCGCGAATGTCCATGATCTGCTTGGCGGTATAGGACATCTGCTGTCCGGCGAGATGCGGGAAGGCCGAGGCCGGGCTGATGCCCGCCTGGCCGTGACAGGCGGCGCAGCTCTGCGCCTTCTCACGACCCGCCGCCGCATCGGCGTCGGCCTCCAGGTCGGCGTGGGCGGCGCCGACGGCGCCCATGGTAATTGCCAGGCTTGCCAGTAACTTTCTCATCGCTAATCCACTATGCCATTACGTTGTTGACCGGTACGTACCCTGGGTGCCGCCCGGATCGCGAGGGGAACCAGAGTCGAGCCATTTCGATGCTCTAGACCTGCTGGTTCGCTGACGTCGAGGGCGTGGTGGTACAATAGCTTGCCCCGGGTCGCAGACAAAAGACACTGCATTATACCGAATCACCCTGGCGGCGGGAATGCAAGCCGCGCCCCGTCTCCCTTCGACTATCGTCAGGATGTCATCGCCATGGCGCGACTCAACTATCAAACCGCCCGTTTCCTTACCAGCGCCCCCACTCTGGCCCAGTGCCCGCCCGACAGCGGCGCCGAGGTGGCCTTCGCCGGACGTTCCAACGCCGGCAAGTCCAGCGCCATCAATACCCTGACCCGCCAGAAGGCCTTGGCGCGCATCTCCAAGACCCCCGGGCGTACCCAGCTGATCAACTTCTTCACCCTGGGCGATGATGTCGAGCGACGCCTGGTGGATCTTCCCGGCTATGGCTTCGCCAAGGTGCCCGAGCAGGTCAAGCTGGAGTGGCAGCGCCATCTCTCCGACTATCTGCAGCGCCGAACCTCGCTGCGCGGCCTGGTGCTGGTGATGGATGTGCGCCATCCACTCACGGAGTTCGACCAGACCCTGCTGGGCTGGGCGGATGACAAGGCGATGCGGGTCCATATCCTGCTCACCAAGGCCGACAAGCTCAAGCGGGGGCCGGCCGCCAGCGCCCTGCAGCAGGTGCGTTCGCGTCTGCGCGAGTGGGAGGACCTGGTCAGCATCCAGCTCTTCTCGTCGCTCAAGGGTCAGGGCATCGAGGAGGCCCATGCACGCCTCGACGACTGGCTGCTGGGGCCCATGGAAGAGTAACGCTCGGTCGCTCCCTGGGGTCAGGCCCCGGCCAAGCTACCAGGCCGGTCATCGTCCGTTTAATCCGCCTTATCGCCGCCGCCTGACCCCGTGCGGCAGCGACCCTCGCCATCGCACTATCGCCGGCCTTCCAGCCAGCGGATCAGTTCGGGCAGCTCTCGGACGTGGTCCAGCCGGTGGATGCCGGCGGGTAGCGCCCTGTCGTCGGGGCCGATCCACGCGGCCTGCATGCCCAGGCGCCGCGCCGGCAGTGCGTCTTCGGTCCAGGAGTCACCTACGTGCAGTGCCCGCGAGGGCGTCGCACCGAGCCGGGACAGGGCGGCCAGGAAAGGGCGCGGGTCTGGCTTGGGCGCCAGCAGTTCGCCGGCGGCAATGATGACCGGGAAGTGGCGCCCCAGTGTCAGGCGGGCGACATCCACGTTGCCGTTGGTGATGCTCGCCAGTCGATAGCGCCTGCCCAGTTCGCTCAGCAGCTCTTCCACCTCGTCATGGGGCGTCACCTCGTGGCGTAGCGTCATGAAGCGCTCCATGGCCCGGATGGCCCAGTGCTCGGCATGTTCCGCCCCTAGCCCATACTCTCCCAGCAGTTCGGCCAGGGCCCGGCGGCGCAGCCAGGTAAAGTCGCCGCGGCGCAGGGGATGCTCTCCCGCCAGGTGCAGGCGGCGAGTGGTAAAGGCCTCGAGTGGAAAGCGTTCGGCGAAGCGACCGCGCTCGTCTGTCGGGCGCGCTTCTTCATCGTGCGCCGCCAGCCAGTCGGCCAGGGCCTCGTCCAGCCAGGCGTAGTGGCCGGTCTCGGTGCGCTGCATCACTCCGCCGTTATCCCACAGGGTGTCGTCCAGGTCGAAGGTGATCGCCTTCAGTTTCACGATGGCTCCTCGTCGGGTGCCGCGGCGGGCCTGCGTCGCGCACGGGGGTGGGCGGCATCGTAGCTGGCTGCCAGGTGCTGCCAGTCCAGTCGGGTGTAGACCTGGGTGGTCGCCAGGTTGGCGTGGCCCAGCAGTTCCTGAACGGCGCGCAGATCCTGGCTCGACTCGAGCAGATGGCTGGCGAAGGAGTGGCGCAGGCGGTGGGGGTGCAGGTGCTCGTCGAGTCCGCGGCGGCGTGCGATCAGCGTCAGGCGCTGCTGGATGGCGCGATGGCCGAGCCGCACGCCGCGGTTGCCCACGAAGAGTGCCGCCTCTCCCGGAGCCGCCAGGGCAGCCCGCAGGGCGAGCCAGGTGTCCAGCGCTCGGCGCGCATGGCGACCCACCGGCACCTGGCGGGGCTTGCCGCCCTTGCCCAGGACCCGAACCCGCTCCGGTTGCAGATCGACAAGATCGAGCCCCGCGAGCTCGGCCAGGCGCAGGCCGCTGGAGTAGAAGAGTTCCAGCATGGCCTGGTCGCGCACCGCCAGCGGTGAACCGTCGTGGGGGATCTCCAGGAAGTGCTTCAGGCGGTCCACGTCCACTGGGCGGGGCAGGTGGCGCGGCTGCCGAGGGGCGCGGGTCAGGGCCACCGGGTTGTGGTTCAGTCGACCCTGGGTGACCAAGTGGTTGGCTAGCCGTGAGATGGCCGAGCGGCGCCGAGCCAGGCTGCGCGGCGCCAGCCCCCGGGCCCGCTCGCCGCCCAGGAAGCGGCGCAGGAGGGCAGCGTCCAGCTGTCGCCAGTCGTCGATGTCACGCTCGGTCAGGAAGGCCAGCAGGGCGGTGAGGTCGCGGCGGTAGGCGTCCAGGGTGGCCGGGCTGGCGGTGCGCGCCAGCCCGTTCAGGAAGGTCTCGACCTCCCCGGCCAGGGTGCCCGCTGCAGTCGGGTGCTCAGCCATGGCGCTCGGCGTGGCGCACCAGCAGTCGGGCCACCACGTCGCCCACGTATTCGGTAAACAGGGTGTCCATGCTGGCGCGAAAGTGATCGGCGTCGGGGCTGGCCATCACGAGATAGCCCAGCGGCTCGCCCAGGGTCAGCCGGGTGATGGCGCAGGAGCCGGAGCGGCGCGGTGCCGTGACGTGGGGCAGCAGTCGCTTCCAGTCGGTGGGGGTGAGCCGGGTGCAGCGGCTGGCGCGGCCGTCGAGGAGGGCCGCCAGGCGCGAGCCGGCGTGCTCGTCGAGCACCTGGCGCGGGGCCTGGGGCGGCTGGGGCTCGGCGTCGGTGAGGCTGGCCGGGCACCACAGCGCCACCGCCGGCGTGGAGAAGCGCTCACAGAGCTGGGTGGCCAGGGCCTGGCCCAGGGCGTCGCCGTCCTCGGCTTCCAGCAGCGCCAGCACCAGTTCCCGGGTGCGTCGATACTGGGCCTCGTTATGGCGGGCCGATTCGAGCAGCTGCTCCAGACGCCACTCGGCCTGCTCGGCGCGGGACCGCAAATCGTGGACCAAGCGCTCCAGCAGCGAGGTAGCGCCGCGGGCCTCCGGATGCGGCACACGCAGCTGCTGCAGCAGCCCCTCGCGACCGACGAAGAAGTCCGGATGAGTGGCCAGCCATTCGGCCACCCGGTCCGGGTCGAGGGTCTTGCGCGGTTCGGGGGCGGCTCGTGTCATACCAACTCCTCGGCGGTGGTGCTAC
>PWIZ01000155.1 GCA_003560175.1 Halomonas sp.
ATCGAAGCCCAATTGCGGCATCACCCGGTGGCGCAGATAGAAGCTGGCCGGGTAGGGGTGCACGCAGACGGTGCGATAGCCAAGCCCGCCCAGGCGGCTGGCCAGGCTCGCCACCGGGGTGTGGATGAACTGCCGGTAGGGCGTGAAGCGGTGGATGCCAAGCGCCCGGGGGGGCAGGCCGGTCAGGAAGGCCGCTTCGGTGCGCACGGTATTGGCGCCCCAGGCGGGCACTTTCAGGGGGCCCTGGCGAAGGGCACTTCGCGTCAGGGCATCGAAGTGGGGCAGCAGGTCGCTCGGCACCAGCTCACTCCAGCCGCGCGGGTCGAAGAAGGATTCGCTTTGCACCACTACTAGATGGGGCAGGTCTTGCAGATGGGGCAGGTCTGGCGAGATGGAGGGGGTCCCGGGCGCCGCCTCGCAGGCAAAGGGACCCTTGAGCGCCTCGGCGGGAAGCGGCCTCATGGCCAGGCGGCCGTAACTCCATAGGGCGGAAAACAGGCCAAGGCGGTGAAGATCCTCGTGGGGCTCGAGCCGGCAGGGCGGCAGCCCCTTGAGCCCCGGTAGCAGCAGGGCCGCCGAGCTCAGCAGCAGGAGGCCTGCTGGCACCAGCAGCGCCGCCGGGCCATGGCGGCTGAGCAGCGAGGGCTCCAGCCAGAGGAAGGCGGCGATGGCCAGGGCGCCGGCGCTGCTGGCGGCAACCGCCAACCCGATGCCGAAGAAGGGGACATAGAGCCGGGGGTGCTTGATGGCGTCCAGGAAGTACTCGAAGTCCTGGCAGATGAACGGCTCATTGAGGGTGGCCGACTTGGTGTTGCTGGCCTGCACCACTACCAGCTGCAGCGAGGCGATGAACACGACGCTGAACCAGGGGCGCTGCAGTACCAGCAGGAAGAGCGCGAACAGCAGGCAGGTGCTGCCGAGATGGACCAGCAGCGTCGCCGGCGGACGTCGCCAGAAGGGGGCGGCGGCGGGGCGCAGCAGAGCCTCGATGGCGAAGGTCAGCGCCAGGCTGGTCAGCAGCGCAGCGACGATGGCGGTACTCATGGGTGGCTGCCATAGCCCATCAGGCGCAGCAGGCGCTGGGAGAGTCCCGCCGGCAATACCGCCAGCCACCAGCAGCCGAAGTTGAGCGGGAAGGGGAAACTGATGCGGGCGCAGTTGCGGGCGATGCCGGCCTGGATCACTCGAGCGGCCTTCTCCGGCGGCCACTCCCAGGGCTTGGGTCCCGGCATGGCGGCACACATGGGCGAGCTGACATAGCCGGGCATAACCACGGTGACGCCGATGCCGTGGGGTGCCAGGTGGCCGCGAAGGCCCTCGCCAAAGGCCTTGAGGCCGGCCTTGCTGGCGCTGTAGCCGGGGGTGGTCGGCAGGCCGTGCCAGGCCGCCAGGGAGCTGATCAGCACGAACTGGCCGGAACCGCGCCGGACCATGGGCGGCGTCAGGAGGTTGGCCATGGCCATGGGCGCGCGCAGATTGATCGCCAGCAGATCGCTCACCTGCTCCCAGGGCTCCAGCTCGCCGGGGCCCGGCACGTGAAGGTTCTGGCCGGCGTTGGCGATCACAATATCCGGCAGGCAGCGTGCGGCCAGGGCTGTGAGCCACTCCCGCAGCAGCGCATCGTCGGTCAGCGGTACGGCGTGGCATTCCACCTGGGCACCCGTCTCGCGGCAGGTCTCGGCCAGGCTTTCCAGGGCCTCGACGCGGCGACCGTGCAGCAGCAGCCGGGTAGCTGGGCCGGCGTAGGCCTTGGCCAGGGCGCCGCCGATGGCGCCGCTGGCGCCGGTGATCAGCACGGTGCGTTCGATCCTCACGTCCGGTTCCTGATGGCTCACAGCAGCGCCTCCAGCGGCGAGTGCTCTGCCGTCAGCACCCTGGCGGCGTTCTCAACCGCGAGATCGATGCCCCGGCGACAGTAGAAGCCGCCGTTGACCTGGGTGGCGTGCATCACGGTGTCGTGAAAGCTGCGGAAGAGTTCGTCATCCGGGGGCGGCGGCCTGTGCCAGAACTCATCCAGGCTCTCCTGGAAGGTGAGGCCGGCCATGTTGTAGATCGGGTCGCTGAGCGCCAGGGTCGGACAGCGGTGCTCCAGCGATACGATGCCCACGGTGCTGTTGACGGTGACGGTGCCAGCGGCACGTTTGAGTAGCGTATTGAGGTTGCCGGATTCGAGATAGACGATGCGCCCTTCCAGTCCATAGAAACGCTCCAGCTCGCGGATGATCCTGGCGTAGTTGACCAGCCCCATATCCAGCGGATGGTTCTTGATGCACAGCAGGGCGTCTGCCGGAGCAAATTCGGCGAAGGACCCCATCACTCGATCCATTACCTCCTGCATGTCGTCGAAGGGCGAATGGTCGCGGATCTGGGCGTCCGTGTTCAGCTGCAGAGGCAGCAGAAAGAAAGGACGCTTGCCGTCGACCAGCGCCCGGATACGCTGCTCGTCGCGGGGCTTCCAGAAGCGCAGCTGAGTGAAGCGCTTGAGGTAGCCGGCGTACTCCACCGGGGCGGTGATCGGCGCATGATTGCGATAGTGCGGGTAGGCCAAGGGGTTGGCGAGTCCGCCCAGATGGTAGAGCACATCGTGGGTGGCGCGGACGCGAAAAGCGGACTTGAAGCGATCGGGCGCGGGTAGCTCGGGCAGCCGTCGCCCGGTTTCCAGGAACCATTCGGGATCCCGTGGCAGCAGGGAGTGGCCGTTGACGCCTTCTCGCTCCAGGGTGATCCAGAAGGGGCGGAAATAGCCCTCTTCGAACACATGGGTGCGGATGCCTTTCGCTGGGGCGCCTTCGATGGCCGGTCGATGCACCGGGCGGCGGTCGCCGAAGACGATCTGGTCGGTGATTGCATAACGCTCCCAGAGCGATTCGACAACGCCGGAGAGCTCGCTCAGGGGGCCGCGAAAGTGGTGGACCGGGCCACTGTCCCGCTGCCAGTAGAGGGTGTCACCGCCGTTGAACTGGACCTTGACCACGCGGTTACCCTCGGCAGCCAGGCGCTGGCCGAGTCGCGGGGAGAAGGGAGAGCATACCCCCTGCAGAAACAGGAAAGAGCGTCCCTGGCGTGTCATGTCAGTCGTTTCCAATGCATCGATGCTTGCCAAGTTCAGTGCTTGCCAATGAAGGTGTTGCGATAGCGACGATAGAGCCGGGTCTTCCACGTCAGTGTCTGTCGCCGGGAGCGCTGCTGCTCCAGCAGGGTCACGGCGGTTTCGGCACTGCACAGCTGGCCGCTTTGCGGATCCACGTAGGTGGGGTAGAGCAGCAGCGTGGCCGCTACCAGGGCATCCAGCGTCAGCTGTCGCGTGCGTCTTTCGCAGCTCATGTGGTCCTGGGTCAGGCCCCAGCCGGCATAGAAGGGCAGGCCGTAGGTGGCCACCTGCTTGCCCCTGAGCAGTGCCTCGAAGCCGGTCAGCGAGCTCATGGTGTGGACCTCGTCTGCGGCGTCGAGCACCTCGGCGATCTGGATATCGCCAACGTCAAGATCATACAGCTGTTTGGAGGCCCCATCGAGCGCCCCCAGTCGAGCGCCGCTGACCACGTCCGGGTGGGACTTGAAGAGCAGCAGGGCGTCCGGATTCTGTGCCCGCACGGCTTCGAGCAGGGCGCGGTTGGTGCGAATCTCCGGCGAGCCGCGGGCGATGGAGGCGTCGGTCTCGACCTGGCCCGGCACCAGGATGCGGCGTCGCCCGGCCGGCAGCTCGGGCAGTTGGCGGCCTGCGACGTTGTATTTAGAAAGTTTCAGCCGCACCAGACGCTCGCGCAGGGCCGCGGCGCGAGCCAGCAGGTCATCCGTGAAATCGGTCTCTTCGAGGAGCCGCTCGAGCTCGCTGGCGCAGGCGGGGTCGTAATAGATGCCGAGGTGATCGATGACCAGTGACAGCGGGCGGGCCAGGTCAACACCGAGCCCCACCGAACGAATGAAGCCATCCTCCATGCGCGCCAGGCCGACCTGCTGCTGCTGGCAGCGGCTTGCCAGGTCGTCGTCCACGCGGCTGGCCCAGGCCAGCAGGCGAGAGCCGGCGGGGGCGGCCGCCAGGGCGGTTTGGCTGTCGGGATAGTGCGCAAGCTTCGCCTCGGGGCCCAGGAAGTCCCCCACGAAGCCGCGTTTCCAGCCGGAGAACCCTCCGGCACTCCACTGGCCGGCCAGGCGGTCGCGCTGGCGTTTCTGGTCGGCGATCAGGGCGATGGTCTCTTCCAGGCTGGCGGGCTCGCCGGTGTAGGGGTTGCCGTAGCGGCAGTAGCGCAGATAGGCCGCGGCGAACAGCTGCTCCAAGCTGCGTGGGACCTGGCGGCGTGAGCAGCGCTGACGGTCGTCGGTCAGCCCCCAGCCGGCGTAGAAGGGCAGGCCGTGGCAGGTGACCGATTTGCCGGCGATCAGCGCCTCGAAGCCCAGCTGGCTGGTCACCACATGCACGTGATCGACGATATCCAGCAGCGCCCAGGGATTGATGTCGTCACCGATCAGCCTGCAGCGAGGGTGCAGTCGGGCCGCTTCGAGCAGGTGGCCCTGCTTCTTGCCGGCGATGACATCGGGATGCACCTTGACCAGCACCTCGGCATGCACGTGGGCCTCGAGCGCCTCGTCCAGCATCTGTTGAAAGGTGTGGCTGCTGGCACCGCCATAGCCAATCGAGGCGTCTCCCCGGGTCTGGTCGATCACCAGCACCCGCTCGCGCGCCTCTGTCAGCTCGGGAGGGAGGCGGTCCGGCGCGTGGTTGTACTTCGAGAGCCGATGTCGGCGCAGCAGGGCCATGGCTTGGCTCGCGCGGGCGAGCTCCTCATCGGAGAAGCCGCCCTCGGCGATTGTGCGCTCCAGGTCCGAGGGGCGAGTGGCGTCGTAATAGATGCCCGAGGCGTCGACCACCAGGCTGTGTGGCTGGAAGCCTTCTACCCCGAGCCCCAGTGAGCGCAGGAAGCCATCTTCCAGGGCGGTATAAGGCAGGCCGTGCCGCTCGGCATAGGCTCTGGCCTTGCGAGAGGTTGGCTTCAGGCCCCAGCCGATGACCGCATCCGCCCGTCGTGACAGGCCACCCATCCGACAGAAGCGCTGATACTCAGGCAGCGCGGCGCCCAGGATTCGGATCCGGGCGATGCCGCGTGAGGTATAGCCTGCGGTGAGGGTGGGCATGGGCATTCCGTGGGGTTCGGCAAGGCCAGGGAAAGTACGCGAAAGCGCTTTGGGGTTCAATTGCTGGGGTAGTCGTGGGGCAACAAAAAGCCCCGCATGAGGCCGGGGCAAAAGATCGATAGGCTGCTGGTGCTCGGAATGGCTTTAACATCTGCGGCGGCGTCTTTGACGCCGCCGTTGGGCGGGCTTAGCGAAAATCCGCGTAAACCCTCGCCCGTTCGGGCGGGGATACAAGCGGGAGCCGCGCAGCGACTCTATTCGGGGGGCGCTTGCCCTTGCACATAGGTCTTGAGCATCTCGATCGTTGCCCCGCCCGCACTACAAGCAAAATACGACCGCGACCACAGGGCAGCGCTGTTGCTCAACCTCGGGATATGCGTGTTCAAGAAGCGCACCCGCCGGGAGGACGTGGATTTCAAGTTGTTGACCATCACGCTGATCGACAGC
>PWIZ01000217.1 GCA_003560175.1 Halomonas sp.
GAGATGCAGCTGCTCTGCGGCGCGGGAGAAACTCCCACTTTCGGCCACCGCCAGGAAGGCCTGCAGGCTCTGGGTATCCATGGCGTCTCCGTGACTGGCGTTAGATAAGCTTACGCTTGAAAGGACTGGTGGGAGATCGGCTCCGCCGAGCGAATGGCGCCGCAGGCGCCCTAGCGGAGTTGCTTGTGTTAGCTCATACCGCTCAGGAGCCCTTCGGTCTCCATTCGCCGGGCGGAGCCCAGCTCCCACAAAAAAAACCAGCTCCTGCCAAATTCCAGCATCTCAACGAGCAAGGCGGATCAGCTGACATTCCATTCCTTTTGGGAATGCAATCCATAAATAACATGAATTGATTTTATGGGCGAGGGGCGGGAGACTGATGTCATAGCGCCGAGGCCGCCCCTCTGGGGTCAGACCCCGGCCGAGTCATGCAGCCTGGCGTCGTGCAGGCTCCGAGCGGATTCGATACCGCCGGGGTCTGACCCCAGAGGGGGCACCTGCGCCGGGCCAGCCAAGACGTTGGACACGCTGAGGGCCCACGAGCCCGGGAGATACGACATGGCAGGCCAGACACTCTACGACAAGCTGTGGTCACAGCATCTCGTCAAGGAGCGCGATGACGGCACCGCGCTGATCTACATCGATCGCCAGCTGCTCCACGAAGTGACCTCGCCCCAGGCCTTCGAGGGCCTGCGCCTGGCGGGCCGCAAGCCCTGGCGCCTCGACGCCAACCTGGCAACCCCCGATCACAACGTGCCCACCACGCTCAAGGAGCGCGCCGAGGGCAACGCCGGCATCAAGGATCCGGTGTCGCTGATCCAGGTGCAGACCCTCGACGACAACTGCGTCGAGTTCGGCATCGAGGAGTTCAAGATCAATGACCCGCGCCAGGGTATCGTCCATGTGGTGGGGCCGGAGCAGGGGGCCACCCTGCCGGGCATGACCGTGGTCTGCGGCGACTCCCACACCGCCACCCACGGCGCCTTCGCGGCCCTGGCCCACGGCATCGGCACCTCCGAGGTGGAGCACGTGCTGGCTACCCAGTGCCTGCTGGCCCAGAAGATGAAGAACATGCAGGTGCGCGTCGAGGGCGAGCTCGGCGTGGGCGTCACCGCCAAGGACGCGGTGCTGGCCATCATCGGCCGGATCGGCACCGCCGGCGGCACCGGCTACGCCATCGAGTTTGCCGGCAGCGCCATCCAGGGCCTCTCCATGGAAGGCCGCATGACGGTTTGCAACATGGCCATCGAGGCCGGCGCCCGGGTCGGTCTCATCGCCGTGGATGACACCACCATCGAGTACCTCGCCGAGCGCCCCTTCGCGCCGACGAGCGATCAGTGGCAGGCCGCCGTGGCCGACTGGCGCGAGCTGGTTTCCGACGACGGCGCCGAGTTCGACAAGGTGGTGGTGTTGGAGGCCGCCGAGATCGAGCCGCAGGTCTCCTGGGGCACCAGCCCCGAGATGGTCACCGGCATTTCCGGCGAGGTGCCCGACCCGGCCGCGCAGACCGATGACACCCTGCGCAGCGGCTATACCCGGGCGCTTCAGTACATGGGGCTCGCCCCGAAGCAGAAGATCACCGATATCCGCCTCGACAAGGTCTTTATCGGCTCCTGCACCAACTCGCGCATCGAGGACCTGCGCGAGGCGGCCAAGGTGGCCCGGGGCAAGAAGGTGGCGGACTCCATCAAGCTGGCCATGGTGGTGCCGGGCTCTGGCCTGGTGAAGCGCATGGCGGAGGCCGAGGGCCTGGATCGGATCTTCACCGAGGCGGGCTTCGAGTGGCGCGAGCCGGGCTGCTCCATGTGTCTGGCCATGAACGCCGACAAGCTCGGCGCCGGTGAGCACTGCGCCTCCACCTCCAACCGCAACTTCGAGGGCCGCCAGGGCTACGGCGGTCGCACCCACCTGGTGAGCCCGGCCATGGCCGCCGCCGCCGCCATCGCCGGTCACTTCGTTGATGTCCGCACCCTTGAGGAGGCCTGAGCCATGAACCAGTTTGAACGCGCCCAAGGCATCGTCGCGCCCCTCGATCGGGCCAACGTCGATACCGACCTGATCATTCCCAAGCAGTTTCTGAAGTCGATCAAGCGCACCGGCTTCGGCGTCAACCTGTTCGATGAGCTGCGCTACCTCGACGAAGGCTACCCGGGCCAGGACTGCACGAATCGTCCTCTGAATCCCGATTTCGTGCTTAATCAGCCGCGCTACCAGGGTGCCAGCGTCCTGCTGACTCGCCGCAACTTCGGCTGTGGCAGCTCTCGGGAGCACGCCCCCTGGGCGCTGGAGGACTTCGGCTTCCGGGTGGTGATCGCCCCGAGCTTCGCCGATATCTTCTACAACAACGCCTTCAAGAACGGCCTGCTGCTGGTCACCCTGCCCGAGGAGACCATCGATCGTCTGTTTGCCGAGGTGGAGGCCAACGAGGGCTACCGGCTCGACGTGGATCTCGAGAACCAGCGCGTTACCACGCCCTCCGGGGAGATCCTCGAGTTCGAGGTGGACGCCTTCCGCAAGCACTGCCTGCTGAACGGCCTCGACGATATCGGCATCACCCTGCAGGACGAGGACGCCATCCGCGTCTTCGAGGCCAAGCACCGGGTCGCGCGGCCCTGGTTGTTCAGCGATAGCGCTCAGGCCTAACACACTCAAGCTGCATACGCCGGATGAACGGGGCTGGTCCGGGGACAGGCCTGCGAGGATGCGCCATGAACCCCTCCCTGGGGGCTACCTAGACCATCCCTGGTCCACGGACCTCCTCTTCGGCCTGCCCCCGGCGCCCCGTTCCCTGCTTGGTAGTAGCTACACATGGACGAGATCATGACTCAGAAAATTCTGGTATTGCCGGGTGACGGCATCGGCCCCGAGATCACCGCCCAGGCGAGCCGCATCCTGGCCGCCTGCCAGGCCCGCGGCCTGGACGTCGAGGTGGATGAGGGCCTGGTCGGCGGCAGCGCCTATGACGTGCATGGCGAGCCGCTGCCCGCCGAGACCCTGGAGAAGGCCAAGGCCGCCCGGGCCATCCTGCTCGGCGCCGTGGGCGGCCCCCAGTGGGACAAGCTCGAGGACCTCGCCAAGCGCCCCGAGAAGGGCCTGCTCGGCCTGCGCAAGAACCTGGGGCTCTTCGGCAACCTGCGCCCGGCCATCACCTACCCGCAGCTGGCCGACGCCTCCAGCCTCAAACCGGAACTGGTGGCCGGCCTCGACATCATGATCGTGCGCGAGCTCACCGGCGGCATCTACTTCGGCCAGCCCCGCGGCATCGAGGTGCGCAACGGCGAGCGGGTGGGCTTCAACACCTACGTCTACTCCGAGAGCGAGATCGAACGCATCGGCCGCGTCGCCTTCGAGATGGCGCAGAAACGCGGCAAGAAGCTCTGCTCCGTGGACAAGGCCAACGTGCTCGAAGTCACCATCCTGTGGCGCGAGGTGATGGAGCGGCTGGCGCCGGAGTACCCCGACGTCGAGCTCTCCCACATGTACGTCGATAACGCCGCCATGCAGCTGGTGCGGGCGCCCAAGCAGTTCGATGTCATGGTCACCGGCAACATGTTCGGGGATATTCTTTCGGACGCTGCGGCCATGCTCACCGGCTCCATCGGGATGCTGCCGTCCGCCTCGCTCAACGAGAGCGGCCAGGGGATGTACGAGCCCTGCCACGGCAGCGCCCCGGATATCGCCGGGAAGGGCATCGCCAACCCCCTGGCGACCATCCTCTCGGTGGCCATGATGCTGCGCTACTCCCTGGACGAGCCGGCGCTGGCCCAGCGCATCGAGGACGCCGTGGGCAAGGTGCTGGACGATGGGCTGAGAACCGCCGATATTGCCTCAAAAGGCACCCGTACCGTCTCCACCGCGGAGATGGGCGACGCGGTGCTGGCGGCCTTCGAGGCGCTGTAGCCAGCGACGCCAGCTTGGGCCATGCTGTTGGCTGAGGATGGCTCGGAGACGGCAGGCGTACCATGAATATCCTACGGCGTTTCATGACGTTACCCTGGGCCAGAAAGCAGCTGATGCTGGAGGCCGCTTTCTGGCTCCTGCTCTCCTGGGCGTTGGTCAGGGGATTACCGTTCCGCTTCTGGTCCTCCTGGCTGGGGGAGCAGCGGCCGGCTGACGCCGAGCCCGTGGTGGAGGAGGGCGAGGATCCCCGGGTGGCGCCTATCTGCCGCTGCATCGAGTCTCTCAATGCCCGGCTGGGCGGGCGCCTGACCTGTCTCATGCTGGCCATGGCGGCCCACTGGATGCTGCGCCGGCGCCACATCCCCAGCAGCCTGGTGCTGGGCACTCTGACCGAGCGGATGCCCGATCAGAGCCTGTCGCTCAAGGCACATGCCTGGATCCGTCACGGGTCCGGCGTGGTGCTCGGCGGCGAGACCGGAGAGGCGTATTCACCGATCTCCCGTTTTGTCCATTCGCGCTCTGCGCCTCGAGACCACTCCCGGTGAGTGCAATTCTTGGGTGTGTGCACTTTGACGGGGCACCGATCGACCCCCTGGCGTTCCATGCGGCCCTCTCCGCCATGGATCACTATGGCCATCACGGGCGATCCTCGACCTTGGGCGATGGCTGTGCCTTTGGTCATCAGCGGCTGGATGTCACCGCTGCCGGCGCCTTTGAGCATCAGCCCCTGGAGGATGATGGGCTCGTGCTCGTGGCCGATGCGATCCTCGACAACCGCGAGGCGCTGTGTGACCAGTTGGGCATCGAGCGGCGCTGTCGCGGCACGCTGCCGGACAGCCGGCTGATTCTGCAGGCCTATCGCCGCTGGGGGAGCGACTGTGTTCGGCGGCTGGTAGGTGACTTTGCCTTTGCGCTATGGGATGCCCGGGACCGTTTGCTGCTCTGCGCCCGGGATCACATCGGCGCTCGCCCGCTCTACTGTCTCAGGCAGGGTGGGCGCTTCTATGTAGCCACCGATCGGCGTGCCTTTCGGGCCTGGCCCGGACTCTCCCCGGCGATCGACGAGTCAAGCGTGGCCGCCTTCCTGCTCTCACCGGGGGATTGCCATGACCTCAGCTTCTTTCAAGGCGTCTACCCGCTGGCCCCCGGCTCTGTGCTGCGCGTCGATCAGCAGGGGCAAACCCTTGACACCCACTGGCGTCCCGAGGAGGCCCCCAGGGTGCGTTACGTTCGGCGTGAAGACTACGTCGAACACTTTCGTGAGCTGCTGATGCAGGCGGTGGTCGATCGACTGGATGTGACCGCCGGAGTAGGCACACACCTCAGCGGTGGCCTCGATTCCAGTGGCGTAACGGTACTGGCCAGCCAACTCATCCAGGCGCAAGGCCGTCGACTCGACGGCTGTTACAGCTGGTCCCCACCGGTGTCCTCCCGTTACCCCCTGCCGGGTGGCGGGCGCCGCGACGAGCGTGCGGCCATCGAACGTATCTGCCGGCAGGAGGCGCTGGAGTGCCACTACGGCACCACCACCGGTGCCGATTTCCTGGCGTTTTTGGGGCGAGATATTGCCCTGGACGGCACCGTCGACGTCTTCGAGGAGCTGGGGGTGATGGGCGAAGCCGAAAGGCGCGGCACCCGGGTCATGCTGTCGGGGTGGGGGGGTGACGAGTCGGC
>PWIZ01000438.1 GCA_003560175.1 Halomonas sp.
ATGCCAAGGCGACCATCGCCAATGGCAAGAACGCGGTGCTCTACGTCTGGTATGACAACGAGTTCGGCTACAGCTGCCAGGTCGTGCGCATCCTGCAGCATATGTCCAACGTGCACTTCCTCAAGCTGCCCCGCACCAGCGCGTAAGCCCTTCGGGTAGCGTGAACACTCCCCCGCATCACGCTACGAGTCGACGCGTCGATGCGTAGGATGCGCGGCTGAGTTGCTCAAAGCGGTAAGGAATCAAGGGGTGGGGCGAGCAATCGCTCTGCCCCTTGTCATTGCAGGGCCAGGGTCATTGCAGGTACAGGCTCCTCGTCTCGCCTCCCCCCCTGCGACATCATTTCCCTTGCCTCAGGACACCACTTGCGACCTTCGCTCAGGTGGTCTTTGTTCGGCCTTGTCTTTATAATGAGCGAGATTTTTCGGGGTGGTTCGAGCCGGGCTCGGGCCTGATCCTCCATCTATCCGATCCATCAACTGGGCGAGACTATGATCGAAGTCAAGAAAGGCCTGGATCTCCCGATCACGGGGACGCCCGAGCAGCGCATCGAGGATGCGCGCCCGGTGCGCCACGTGGCGGTCCTGGGGACCGACTACGTCGGCATGAAGCCGACCATGGAGGTCAAGGAGGGAGACAAGGTAAAGCTGGGTCAGCTGCTCTTTACCGACAAGAAGATCGATGGTGTGCGGTTTACTTCGCCGGCGGCGGGCGAGGTGGTTGCCATCAACCGTGGCGAGAAGCGTCGCCTGCTGTCGGTGGTGATCAAGGTCGACGAGACCGAGGAAGCCGTCGAGTTCAAGGCTCACGGCCGTGACAAGCTCGAGGGCCTGGAGCGCCAGGCGGTGGTCGATCAGCTGGTCGAGTCGGGCCTGTGGACCGCCCTGCGCACCCGTCCCTATTCGCGTACGCCGGCCATCGACGGCACTCCGACGGATATCTTCGTCACCGCCGTGGATACCCATCCGCTGTGCCCCGATCCCGCCGGGATCATCAACGAACAGGCCGCGGCCTTCGAAGATGGCCTCAAGGTGCTGGCGCGTCTGACGGAAGGTAAGGTCTACCTCTGTACCGCCGCCAACGCCCGAATCCCCGGCGGTGACGTCAAGGGCGTGCAGGTCGAAGAGTTTGGCGGTCCGCACCCGGCCGGTCTCGTCGGCACGCACATCCACTACCTCTCGCCGGTGAATCTTCACAAGCGCGTCTGGCACATCGGCTACCAGGACGTCATCGCCTTCGGCAAGCTGTTTGCCGAGGGCAAGCTGGCGATGAGCCGAGTGGTAGCCGTGGGCGGTCCCCGCGCCGAGAAGCCGCGCCTGCTGCGCACCCGCGTTGGTGCCAGCAGCGAGGAACTGCTGGCCGGCGAGGTGGTCGATCCTGAAGGTACCCGCGTAATCTCCGGTTCGGTCTTCTCCGGTTTCGCCTGTGAAGGCAGCTTGCGCTACCTGGGCCGCTTCCACCAGCAGTTCAGCCTGCTCGAGGAGGGCAACAAGCGCCTCTTCCTGGGTTGGCTCTCTCTGGGGAAGAATCGTCATTCGGTGATGGGCATCTACCTGTCCAGATTGACGGGTCTCAAGGACTATGCGCCGACCACCTCCACCAACGGCTCGGAACGCGCCATGGTGCCGGTAGGCGCCTACGAGACCGTGATGCCGCTGGATATACTGCCCACTCAGCTGCTGCGTTCGCTGATCGTGGGTGACATCGAGACTGCGATGCAGCTCGGGTGTCTGGAGCTGGATGAAGAGGACCTGGCCCTGTGTACTTACGCGTGCCCGGGCAAGTACGAATATGGCCCCATCCTGCGTGATAATCTCACCCTGATCGAGAAAGAGGCCTGATCATGCCAATTCGACAGACACTCGATAATCTCGAGCCGCACTTCCACAAGGGTGGCAAGTACGAGAAGTTCTATCCCCTCTATGAGGCGGTGGACACTATCTTCTACGCGCCGCCCAGCGTGGCCAAGACCACCGCCCACGTGCGTGACGGGGTCGACCTCAAGCGCATCATGATCACCGTCTGGATGTGTACCTTCCCGGCGATGTTCTTCGGCATGTGGGCCGCCGGCTGGCAGGCCAACAGCGCCATCGACTCCGGCTACGCCTCCATGGCGGGCTGGCGCGAGGCGATCATGATGACCCTGGCCTCCGGACACGATCCGGGCAGCCTGTGGGCCAACTTCGTGCTCGGGGCGACCTACTTCCTGCCCATCTACCTGGTGACCTTCGCGGTCGGCGGCTTCTGGGAAGTGCTCTTCGCCGTCAAGCGCGGCCATGAGGTCAACGAAGGTTTCTTCGTTACCTCCGTGCTCTATGCGCTGATCCTTCCGGCCACCATCCCGCTGTGGCAGGTGGCGCTCGGCATCACCTTTGGCATCGTGATCGGCAAGGAGATCTTCGGCGGTACCGGCAAGAACTTCCTCAATCCGGCGCTGACCGGTCGTGCCTTCCTCTACTTCGCCTACCCAGCGCAGATCTCCGGGGATGCGGTTTGGGTGGCGGCCGACGGCTTCTCTGGCGCCACCGCGCTCTCCATCGCCTTCCAGGACGGCATGGCCGCCCTGACCAGCACCTACAGCTGGTGGGACGCTTTCCTCGGCTTCATCCCCGGTTCCATGGGTGAGGTGTCGACCCTGGCGATCTTCATCGGCGCCGCGGTGCTGCTGTGGACCAAGATCGCCTCCTGGCGAATCATGCTCGGGGTCTTCCTCGGCATGGTGGCGACCAGTGCGCTGTTCAATCTGATCGGTTCCGACAGCAACCCGATGTTCGCTATGCCCTGGTACTGGCACCTGGTCATCGGCGGCTTCGCTTTCGGCATGGTGTTTATGGCCACCGACCCGGTGTCGGCCTCCATGACCAACCAGGGGCGTCTGCTGTTCGGTGTGCTGATCGGCATCATGACCGTGCTGATCCGCGTGGTGAACCCGGCCTTCCCTGAAGGCATCATGCTGGCGATCCTGTTCGCCAACCTGTTTGCCCCGCTCATCGACCACATGTTCGTTCAGGCCAACATCAAGCGCCGCATGCAGCGCACCGGTGTGCCGGCCGAGGAGACAGCCTGATGGCACAGAGCAACAACTCCATCCAGAAAGTCCTGACGGTGGCGTTCGCACTTTGCATCGTGTGTTCGGTCATCGTCTCAACCGCCGCGGTGGCGCTGCGTCCCCTGCAGCAGCTCAACCAGGAGTTGGACCGCAAGACCAACATCCTCAATGTCGCCAACCTCTACGAGCGCGGCATGGATGTGGAGGCGGCCTTCCGCGAGATCACCCCGCGGGTGGTCAACATGGAGACCGGCGAGTACTCCGACCAGCACGATCCGGAGACCTTTGACGGCTTCGAGGCGCGCCGCGATCCGGCCGCTTCGCGGACCCTCTCCGGCGAGCGCGATCCGGCCGGTCTCTCCCGTGTCGAGAACTACGCCACCGTGTATCTCGTCGGCGATCCCGATGCCCCGGAGCAGATCATCCTGCCCATTCGTGGCCAGGGGCTGTGGGGCCTGATGCGCGGCTTCCTGTCGGTGGAAGGCGACGGCAACACCATCGTCGGCATCACTTACTTCGAGCACAGCGAGACTCCCGGACTCGGCGCTGAGGTCAACAACCCGCGTTGGCAGGCCCAGTGGGAAGGCAAGCAGGTGTTCGATGAAGAGGGCGATCTGGTCCCGGCCATCCGCGTGGCCAAGGGCAGCGGCAGCGGTAAGCACGAGGTCGATGGCCTCTCCGGTGCCACCCTGACCGCCAATGGCGTCAACAATATGCTGCAGTTCTGGCTGAGTCCGGAAGGCTTCGGCGAGTATCTTGCCAAGTTCCGCAGCGGCGTTGATCAGGATGACGCCCAGGGCGCCGACGTCGAACCCGAAGTGGAAGGAGCCTGATCATGGCGGATGCATCAACCAAGAGCGTTCTCACGGCGCCTATCTTCAAGAACAACCCCATCGCGCTGCAGGTGCTCGGCATCTGCTCCGCGCTGGCGGTGACGACCAGCATGAGCGTGTCGCTGGTCATGACCCTGGCGGTCATCTTCGTGACGGCCTTCTCGAACCTGTTCGTGTCGCTGATCCGGAACCATATCCCCTCGTCCATCCGCATCATCGTGCAGATGACCATCATCGCCTCGCTGGTGATCGTGGTGGACCAGGTGCTCAAGGCATACGCCTACGAGATGTCCAAGCAGCTCTCGGTGTTTGTCGGCCTGATCATCACCAACTGCATCGTGATGGGGCGTGCCGAAGGCTTCGCCATGCAGAACGGCCCGAAGATGTCCTTCATCGACGGTATCGGTAACGGCATCGGCTACGGCTTCATCCTGATGACCGTGGGCTTCTTCCGCGAGCTGTTCGGCTCCGGCAGCGTCTTCGGCTTCACCGT
Source organism: Halomonas sp. (assembly GCA_003560175.1). Lineage (GTDB taxonomy): Bacteria > Pseudomonadota > Gammaproteobacteria > Pseudomonadales > Halomonadaceae > Halomonas. The sequence goes on from PWIZ01000438.1 coordinate 4,376, forward strand.
GTTCGAGACCGTGCAGAACGGTGGCTGGTACGTGCCCAACGGTCTGCTGCTGCTGCCGCCGTCCGCGTTCTTCATCATCGGCCTGATCATCTGGGTGCTGCGCAGCATGAACCCGGAGCAGATCGAGGAGAACGAGTTCAAGATGAAGCACAACACCGAACCGAAGGAGGCGGTGTAACATGGAACACTATCTTAGCCTGTTCGTTGCCTCGGTCTTCGTCGAAAACCTGGCCCTGGCATTCTTCCTGGGCATGTGTACCTTCCTGGCGGTGTCCAAGAAGGTCTCCGCGGCTTTCGGCCTCGGCATCGCGGTGATCGTGGTGTTGACCATCTCCGTCCCGGTCAACAAAGTCATCTTCAACGTGCTGCTTGCCGAAGGGGCCTTGTCCTGGACCGGCATCAGCGGCACCGAGAACATTGATCTGTCGTTCCTGGGTCTGCTCAGCTACATCGGCGTTATCGCCGCGCTGGTACAGATCCTCGAGATGTTCCTCGACAAGTACGTGCCCGTTCTCTACAACGCCCTGGGCGTCTTCCTGCCGCTGATCACCGTGAACTGCGCCATCCTCGGTGGCGTGCTGTTCATGGTCGAGCGTAACTACAACTTCGGCGAGTCAGTGGTCTATGGCTTCGGTTCCGGGGTTGGCTGGGCGCTGGCCATCACCGCCCTGGCAGGCATCCGCGAGAAGCTGAAGTACAGCGACGTTCCCGGCTCTCTGCAGGGCCTGGGCATCACCTTCATCACCGTGGGTCTGATGTCGTTGGGCTTCATGTCCTTCTCTGGCATCCAGCTCTGAGGCAGATCCTGTTCACCCGGTGGCTTGCCACCGGGGTCCCGACAACCTGAAGCAATAGGAAACCGACATGGTTGAAACATCCGTCATCTTGCTCGGTGTGGTCATGTTTACCCTGATCGTCATCGGTCTGACCCTGGTGATCCTGGCCGCCCGCAGCAAGCTCGTCAGCACCGGGGACGTGACCATCGAGGTCAACGGCGACCCCGAACACACCATGACTACCCAGGCCGGCGGCAAGCTGCTCAACACTCTGGCTGCCAACGGCATCTTCCTCTCCTCCGCCTGCGGCGGCGGCGGCTCCTGCGCCCAGTGCAAGTGCCGCGTGGAAGAGGGCGGTGGGGC
>PWIZ01000425.1 GCA_003560175.1 Halomonas sp.
AGATCGAGCCAACCCTCGCCACCCAGCTCGATGCCGGGAATGGCCACCAGCAGGTCATCGCTGTTGAGGGTGCCATCGCGAATCACGAAGGTGGCCTCGATGCGCTCGAAACGAGTGTCCGGGTGCCAATCGCGGCTGGTCTCGCGCCCTTCCAGGGCGGCAACGGCGGTGCATAGCTCCCTGGAAACGTTGACGTCGAGGATCGCGCCGTCGTCGATGCGGGCGGCGATGCGACCATCCAGGTGCCGCTTGAGCGCCGGCAAGGTGTTTCCCCTGGAGGTCAGCTCACCGTCGGCGGAGAGGCGTCCACGCAGCAGCGCCTCCTCGTCACTCAGAGCCTCGTACAATTCGTCGGTACGCACCCGCTCGATGCGAGGCGTCAGCTGCCAGTGGATCGGGTCCCGCGTCAGATCCAGCACGCCTTCGGCGGCCAGGCTGCCCTCGTAGAAGCCGGAGGTGAAGCGGGTCAGGCGCTGGCGACCGTCGGCGCCCTGAAGGGCCAGATCGACATCGCGGAACGCAAGCCCCGCAAGGCCCAGCGAGCCGAGGCGCAGCTCGCCATCCAGGGCCAGTTCGGCGAGCCACTCCTCCGGGATCAGGGTGCCGGCCAGGTCGGCATAGGCCCGGGAGATGCCAGGGATGCCGGAAGCCGCAGCGCTGCCGCCCTCAGGCACCGCCGGCGGCAGGTAGGCATCCAGGTCCAGGTGGTCGCCCTGCAGTTCGAAGTCGAGCATCCGTCCGTCGAGGCCCGCCGCGAGCCGTCCACTGAAGGTACTGCCATCCAGCACCAGGGTCAGACCACTCAGCTCCAGACGCGACAGGTCACCCCGCAGCGGCCCGGTCAGCGCCACGTCGGTGAGGGCCTCAGCATCGGCCGTGACCGGCAGGCTGTCGAAACGCTCGAGCCAGGGGCGCAGGGTCGTGGGGGCCAGCCGCAGCTGGCCATCATAGGCCGGCGCCTCCAGCAGATCGGCGACGTTGAGATTGCCACTCAGGCTCAGGCCATGCTCGCTGCTCAGCTCCACTTCGCGTAGCCTGGCAGACTCCTCGACGAGGTCCGCCTCCAGCGCGAACGCCAGGGAGAACGGCAGAGGCGACGCTCCCAGGGTGGGGTGATTGAGGATAGCCTCCAGACGGCCCTCCTCAAGGCGCAAGCGGCGCTCGAGAGCGTCGAGATGCATCTCACTGCCCTTCAGGGTCAGTTTCTGCTCGCCCTCCAACCCCGCCAGCCGGCTGATGGTGCTTACCGAAAGGCCCTCAAGAAGGTAGCGGCGCTCTGCCAGTCCCAGGGTGACGCGCCCCTCCAGAGTGACATCGCTGGTCAGCCTGGGAATGTCCTCGCGGTTCTCCAGAATCAGGTCATCGTGGCCGATCAGGCGGAAGGTAGTTCGAACCGGGAAAGCGCTGCGCGGGTTGACGTTGCTGCCGGTGACGTCGAGCGACTCCAGCCGCAGCTGATGCTCGGTGCCCAGGTCGCGATAGCTAACCTCACCATCGCGCACCTGCACGCTGGCGATGTTGAGCGCCACGGCCAGGCCGCCCTGGCCGCCCGGCACCGGACCGGCGGTGGCACTGGCCGGCGCCAGCACCTCCTCGGCGGCCTCGCTGCGCTCGGCGAGGCGCTCCATCAGCGTCTCCCAGTTGCCGCGCCCCGTCTCGTCTCGCTCCAGGTTGAGGCGCATGCCCTCGAGGGTCATGCCGTCGATGGCGATTTCACCGCGCAGCAGAGGGGCAAACGCCAGACTGACTTCGGCCCGCCGAAAGGCCACGAAGGATTCATCATCACTCACCGATTGCTCCGGCAGCCAGGCGTCGGCCTTCTCCACTCCCACCCCGAGACGCGGATAGAAGGACCAGGTCAGGGGACCCTCCAGGGCGAGCTCAAGGCCGCTCTGCTCGCGAACCACCTCGATCAGCCGCGGTTTTAGATCATCGGGGTCGAGAAAGGTGGTGACATAGACTACGGCTGCCACGGCCAGCACGGCAACGATGCCGACCGCGGCAAGCAGAATACTCAATAAGCGCCGCATCACTGCCCCCCCTCCACCATCAGCAGCTCATAGAAGCCACTATGCTGCAGCAGCCGGTAACCGAGTCGCGTCAGAAGCACCTGGTCAGCCAGCTGCAGTTGGGAAAGCTCGGCGCGCAGGGCCCTGCGTTCGGCCTGGGCCGCCTGCCCCACCAGGGTCAGCAACCGGGTGCCGACCCCGCGTCGGCGGGTCGGCTTGCGCACGCAGAAATGCGACAGCCACCAGGCCTCGCCATCGTCCCGCTGGGCCACCGCACCGATCAGACGCTCGTTGAAGCGCGCGCAGAGAAAACGATGGCCATCGCTCAGATGGCCTTGAATAAAGGCGTCCACGGGTACGGGCAGACGCTCGGACGGTGCATCGGCATAAATACGGGCGAGGTCGAGCTGCGCCTGGGCATCCTCTTCCCAGGCGGTGCGGTCGACGGGGTGGAGTGTCACCGGCATAGATGGATCTCCCTGGGCCGGGGCGGCGAGGGGTCGCCGCCGCGCAGTGGAGTGCATTGTAGCGGATGGGGTCACCGATTCTCTATAATGGCAGACTTCCGACCGCGGGCGTGGCCCGCCGTCAGCTTGTTCTTTCAGGTCGCTGCCCGCCAGTGGCCACTTTCGACATGCGCCCAGGCGCTGGAGTTGCATCGATGTCCGAGCGTATCGCCACGGTCAGCCGTGACACCCAGGAGACCCAGATCACCGTCACCATTAACCTCGACGGCACAGGCAAGCTGGCCTGCGAGACCGGCGTGCCCTTCCTCGACCATATGCTTGACCAGGTGGCCCGCCACGGGCTGATCGACCTGGAGATCAAGGCCATTGGCGACCTGCATATCGACGACCACCATACCGTCGAGGACCTGGGCATCACCCTTGGCCAGGCGTTCGCCAGGGCAATCGGCGACAAGCGGGGCATCCGCCGCTACGGTCACGCCTATGTTCCCTTGGACGAAGCGCTCTCTCGGGTGGTGGTGGATTTCTCTGGCCGACCCGGGCTGTTCATGGACGTGGAGTTCACCCGCGCTGCCATCGGCCGCCTGGATACACAGCTCTTCTGGGAGTTCTTCCAGGGCTTCGTCAACCACGGCATGGTGACCCTGCACATCGACAACCTGAAAGGGTTCAATGCCCACCATCAGGCGGAAACCATCTTCAAGGCCTTCGGCCGTGCGCTGCGCATGGCGCTGGAGCCCGACCCCCGCATGGCCGGTCAGATGCCGTCTACCAAGGGCTGCCTGTGAGGCCGCCGCAAGACCACACGAGGAGCGCCCCATGACCATTGCCGTCATCGACTACGGGATGGGCAACCTGCATTCCGTCGCCAAGGCCCTGGAGCACGTCACTCACGAGAACGTGGTGATCACTCGCGACCCGCGTCGTATCCTCGGCGCCACACGGCTAGTGCTGCCTGGCCAGGGCGCCATCCGCGACTGCGTGGGAGAGTTGGAGAAGACCGAGCTGCGCGGCCTGGTGGAAGAACTGCTGGCCAGCCAGGAGAAGCCGCTGCTGGGCATCTGCGTGGGGCAGCAGATGCTGCTCGACCACAGCGAGGAGAACGGCGGCATCGACTGCCTTGGCTTCATCGGCGGCCGAGTCAAGCGCTTTCCCGGCGACATGCGGGACGACCGAGGCCAGCGCCTCAAGGTGCCGCACATGGGCTGGAACCTGGTGCGCCAGCAGCGTGAGCATCCGCTGTGGGAGGGCATCGATCAGGACGAGCACTTCTACTTCGTTCACAGTTTCTACGTCGAAGCCGCCGACGATGCCTCGGTATTCGGCACCACCGACTACGGCCGCATCCAGGCCCATGTGGCCGTTGGCCGCGACGCCACCTTCGCCGTGCAGTTCCACCCGGAGAAGAGCTCCCGAGCCGGCCTGCGGCTGCTCGAAAACTTTGTGACCTGGGCGCCCTGAAACGCGCTTTGACCGCCGACGATTTTCAACCGGGGCCCTCAGTGGCACCCAAGAGGAGCTGGACATGCTGGTGATTCCCGCCATCGATCTCAAGGACGGCAAGTGCGTGCGTCTTAAGCAGGGACGCATGGATGATGCCACTACCTATGGCGACGACCCGGTGGCCATGGCCGAGCGCTGGGTCAAGGCCGGTGCCCGCCGCCTGCACCTGGTGGACCTCAACGGCGCCTTCGAGGGCAAGCCGGTCAACGGCGAGGCCGTGACCGCCATCGCTCGCCGCTGGCCCGATCTGCCGATCCAGATCGGCGGTGGCATCCGCAACGCCGAAACCATCGAGCACTACCTGGCCGCGGGGGTGTCCTATGTGATCATCGGCACCAAGGCGGTCAAGGAGCCCGCCTTCGTTGGCGAGATGTGCCGCGCCTTCCCGGGTCACGTGATCGTCGGCCTGGACGCCCGCGAAGGTTTCGTCGCCACCGACGGCTGGGCAGAGGTCTCTCAGGTCAAGGCCGTGGACCTGGCTCGGCGCTTCGCCGACGACGGCGTCTCGAGCATCGTCTACACCGATATCGCCCGCGACGGCATGATGAACGGCGTCAACGTCGAGGCCACCGCCCAACTCGCCCGAGAGGGCGGCCTCCCGGTCATCGCCTCAGGCGGCGTTACCGATCTGAATGACCTGCGTGCCCTGGTGGCCGCCGGAGAGTCGGGCATACTGGGCGCCATCACTGGCCGCGCCATCTACGAAGGCAGCCTGGACGTGGCCGATGGCCAGCGGCTGTGCGATGAACTCACCGATTCACTCAAGACCACAGGGCTCAAGTGAGCCAGGAGCGGAACATGGGACTGGCCAAGCGCATCATCCCCTGCCTGGACGTCGACGCCGGCCGCGTGGTCAAGGGCGTCAACTTCATCGGTATCCGCGACGCCGGCGACCCGGTGGAGATCGCCCAGCGCTACAACCAGCAGGGCGCCGACGAGATCACCTTCCTCGACATCACGGCAAGCCACGAGGATCGCGACACCACGGTGGAAATGGTCGAGCGCATCGCCGGCGAGGTGTTCATTCCGCTGACGGTAGGCGGTGGCATCCGCACCTGCGATGACATCCGTACCATGCTCAACGCCGGCGCCGACAAGGTCTCGATCAACACCGCCGCGGTGACCAACCCCGAGTTCGTGCGTGAGGCCTCCGAACGCTTCGGCAGCCAGTGCATCGTGGTGGCCATCGACGCCAAGAAGGTCTCCACCGAGGGTGAGGCGCCGCGCTGGGAGATCTTCACCCATGGCGGGCGACGCCCCACCGGGCTGGACGCCGTGGAGTGGGCAAAGAAGATGGTCGAATACGGTGCCGGCGAGCTGCTGCTCACCAGCATGGACCGCGACGGCACCAAGATCGGCTTCGACCTGGGCGTGACCCGCGCCATCGCGGATGCGGTGAGCGTGCCGGTGATCGCCTCCGGCGGGGTCGGCAACCTCGACCACCTGGTAGATGGCGTTCTCGAGGGCGGTGCCGATGCGGTGCTGGCCGCCAGTATCTTCCACTTCGGCGAGTACACCAT
>PWIZ01000287.1 GCA_003560175.1 Halomonas sp.
TCCAGGGCGTCCAGGTAGCGAGCGGTGTGGAATCGCTCCAGGTCCTCCCGGGCGGCCGGCAAGGGCTTGCGCACCGCCAGCGCGTCGATCAGCCCGGAGACCTCCAGCAGGTTTTTCAGCCGACGCTTGCTCTCGGGACTCTCCGAGGCCGGCTGCGGCTGTAGAAACTCGCCGGGGGACGAGAAGACGCCAATGGCCCCCGGGTCATGCCAGAAGCAGCGCTCGTGCCAGAAGAAGCCCACGGGCCGTGCCGACGCTGGCGCTTGACTCATTCGCGACCCTCGAGCTGCTCCCACACCTCGATGGCGGCCGCCAGGTCCTCCAGCGACGCCCCCACCGACTTGAACAGGGTAATCGCCTCGTCCGACGAGCGCCCGGGCACCTCGCCCTTGAGCAGCTCGGCAAGCTCGCCGCGGACCTCGTCGAAGGCGAAGGCCCCCTCATCGACGGCCTGCAGCAGATCCCCCGCCTCGCCCCTCGCCCCGGCATGGGTATCCACGTACACCTCGCTGCGGACCAAGCACTCGGCATCGGTCTCGCGCATGGAGGGACGAAAGGCCCCGATCAGGTCGAGATGGGTGCCGGGGGAAAGCCAGGCGCCACGAATCAGCGGCTCGGTAGAGAGGGTCACACAGCTGATCAGGTCCGCCTCGCCGCTGGCGGCCTCCAGATCGGTGACCGCCGCCGTGTCGAAGCGGTCGGCGTACTCGGCGGCAAGCGCTTCGGCCTTCTCGAGGCTGCGCCCCCAGATTCGCACGCGGCGAATCGGCCGCACCGCCGCATGGGCCTCGATCACCATGGGGGCCAGCCTGCCGGTCCCCACCACCAGCAGGGTCTCGGCGTCCTCCCGAGACAGCTCGCGGGCCGCCAGGGCCGAGGCCGCCGCGGTGCGGCGGCGGGTCAACTCGCTGCCGTCGATACAGGCCAGAGGGCGCCCGTGGGCACCCTCGCTCAGCAGGTAGACGCCGGCAATGGCGGGAAGGCCATGCTCGGCGTTCTGCGGGAAGACATTGACCATCTTCACGCCGATATAGCCGTCACGCTCCCAGGCCGGCATCAGCAGCATGGTCGCCTCGCCGTCGTGGCGGTGCATGGCGTGGTGATGGCGCGGGGGCGACTCGACCCCCGCGAGGAAGGTAGTCGCGAGTCGTTCGACCAGGGGTTTCCAGGGCAGCGAGGCCGCGACTTGCTCCGCCGTGATCATGCGCATATCAGGCCTCCGGAAGTGCCGCGGTGACCATGATCTCGACCTTCCATTCCGGCTTGGCCAGTTTCGCCTCGATGGCGGCACGCACCGGCGGCCGACCCGGCGTCACCCAGGCGTCCCAGGCGGCGTTCATCTGGTCGAACTCGGCCATGCTGGTGACCCAGATCTGGGCGGCGATCAGGTGCTCCTTGGAAGACCCCGCCTTGGCCAGCAGCTCATCGATGCGCGCCAGCACCTGCTCGGTCTGACCGCGCATGTCGGCGCTGGCGTCCCCGGGCACCTGCCCCGCCAGGTAGACGGTACCGTTGTGGATGGCGATCTGGCTCATGCGGGCATTGCTCTCGTGATAGGTAACGGTCATGGCATGTCTCTCGTTGGTCGGATGCCGAATCGGCACCGGTGAAGGGCTGCCCTCAGGCAGCGGTGTAGCCACCCATGAAGGCGGCCAGGTTGTGGCTCAGGTGCTCGGTGGGGTAGCCCCCCTCCTGGATCAGCACCGTGGGCAGGTCGATGGCGGCCAGTCGCCGCCCGATCTCGGTGAAGTCCTCGGTTTCCAGGGCCATGCCGGCCAGCGGGTCATCGCGGTGGGCATCCAGGCCCAAAGCCACCACCAGCGCATCGGGCCGGAAGGCCTCCATGCGCTCGATCAGACAATCCAGGGTCTCGAGAAAGGCCGCTCCGTCGCTACCCAGCGGCAGCGGCAGGTTGACGTTGGCGCCGACCCCGTCACCCTCACCCTGTTCGTCGGCGCCCCCCCAGAAGAAGGGATAGAAGTCCGCCGGGTCAACATGGAGCGAACCGGTCCAGACATCGCCACGATCATAAAAGAGGTCCTGGGTACCGTTGCCGTGGTGCAGGTCAACGTCGAGGATCGCTACCCTCGCATGGCGCTCGCGCAGCACCGTGGCAGCCAGCCCCGAGTTGTTGAGGAAACAGAACCCACCCGCACGCTCCGGCCCGGCATGGTGACCCGGCGGGCGGCACAGCGCATAGGCGTGGCGCTCTCCGGCCAGCACCACGTCGGCCGCCGCCTCCGCCGTGGCCGCGCTGGCCAGGATGCCGGCGAAACTGTCGGCGGTCATCGGACAGGCCATATCGTGCATGTGCCAGCCCACCAGACCCACCGGATGACGCGGATAGTGGTGGCCCCCGCCGCAGGGATGCACGTTGGGCGCCACCATCTCGGCGGCATCGGGCAGGGCCCGCCAGCGTGCATGGATGGTCTCGAGGAAGTCCAGATAGCGGGGCGAGTGGATCCTCGCCAGCCGCTCGCGCAGCCGCGGGCTGACGGGCGCGGTGGGGGCGGTCAGCGACAGCCCGATAGCGGCCAGGCCGCGGGAGAGCAACTCGGCCCGCAGCGGCCCCTCGGGAGAATCCACCGGCCGGCCGCGCAGCAGGAAGGTGGGCGGGGCATGGTGCTCCTGGTCGGGGTGATAGAAGAGCTTCATGGAGGGGTTCCTTAGCCCAGCAGCGAGGGGATCCAGATGGAAAGTGACGGGAAGGTGATCAGCAGCAGGATCACCACGATGAAAGCCATATAGAACGGCAGCGAGGCAATGATCGCCCGTTCGAAGGGTACATTGGCTATCCTGGCTGCCGTCATCAAGGTCATGCCCACCGGTGGCGTCACGTTGGAGATATTGAGTACCACGATCATCAGGATGGCGAAGTGCAGCGGGTCAACGCCCAGTTGGATCATCGCCGGCACCAGCACCGGCGCCACCACCACCAGCGCAGGCAGTACGTCCATGACCGTGCCAACCAGGATCAGCAGGACGCAGACCAGCAGCAGCTGCAGGAAGGTCGAGTCGCTGAACGCGACGATCAATCCCGCCGCGTCCCGGGCGATGCCGGAGCGGGTCACGAACCAGCCCAGCACCGCCGAGGTCGCCAGCAGGAAGAACACCACTCCCGAGAAGCGCACGGTGACCAACAGTGCTTGCCAGATCTTGCGCCAGGTGAGGGTGCGATAGAAGACGACCCCGATGACAATGGTATAGACGGCGGCGAACCCCGACGCCTCGGTGATGGTGGTCAGCCCCGAGAGGATGCCGCCGAGGATGATCAGCGGCACGATCATCGCCGGCAGCGCCACCAGAAAGGCAATGGCCGCCACCTTGAGCGGCGTGGGCGCCTGCTTGGGGTAGCCCCGTTTCCAGGCCAGGAAAAAACTCACCGCGAGCAGCGCCAGGGCCATCAGCAGACCGGGAATGATACCCCCGGCGAAGAGGTCGATCACCGAGATGTCACGCAGCAGGGTCGCATAGACCACCATCACCACGCTGGGCGGGATGATCGGTCCAATGATCGACGAGCAGGCGGTGATCGCCGCGGCGTACTCGGCGTCATAGCCCTGTTTCTTCATCTCCGGGATCATGATCTTGCCGATTGCCACGGTGTCGGTGATCGCCGCCCCGGTCAGGCCGGCGAAGAACACCGATACCGAGATGTTGACGTGGGACAGCGCCCCGCGTACCCGCCCGAACAGGGCATTGTTGAAGGCGATCAGCTTATGGGTCAGGCCGCCCTGATTCATCAGCTCGGCCGTGAAGATGAAGTAGGGCACGGCTATCAGCAGAAAACCCGAGACGCCGGCGAACATGCGGTCGGCGATGATGCCAAGCATGCGCTCGCCGCCCATGGCGAAGCCTCCGGCCAGCCCCGAGAGGGCCATGACCACGGCAACCGGGGCCCCGATCAGCAGCAGCAGGACGAAGGCGATGATCGCGGGGGTCATGGGCGGTTCTCCACGTCGACGGTCTCGATGAGTTCATCGATCAGGGTGTCGTCATCGATGAAATGCTCCAGCAGGTCGAAGCCCTGCACCAGATGGAGCAGGATGATGGCCCCGCTGATCGGCACCACGATGGAGGTGAATTTGCCATGCACACGAATCTGGTCGGAGACCATGTAGACCTGGCGCGTCCCCTGGAAGTAGTCCCAGCCGTACCAGAGTAGCAGTGCGCCGAACAGGCCGATGACCATCATGCAGAGGGTGGCGGCTATCACGGTCAGCACCCTCGGCAGACTCCTGACCAGCAGGGTCATCGCCACGTGCTCGCCATAGCGCAGCGAGATGGTCATGGAGAGGAAGCCGATCCAGGGCAGGAAGAGCCTCGCCAGGGAGTAGGTCCAGCTCAGCGTACTGCCGGTGAACAGCTTGTAGACGAAGGCCGTGAAGGAGATGCCCAGCATGGTCAGCACGCAGGCCACGCAGATGAGGATGGCCATCTGATTGACGATATCGCTCAGGCGGCGCAAGGGCTGCAGGAAGGTCATGGCGTCACCTCAGGCGAGCGCCCGGCCGAATGATGGCCGGGCGCGAGACGATGAAAGCCTCTGTACTCAGCGTCCGTAGGTGTCCATGTCGGACTCGGCTACCTCGACGCGAACCCTTTCGACCTCTTCGAGGAAGGCATCCACGCGGTCGCCGTCGAGACCGAAATCGTTGGTGATCCAGTCGCGCCAGGCCGGCGTGGCGATATCCGCCATGCGGGTGCGCTCCTCCGGAGGCATGATGTAACACTCCTGGAAGGTCGCACAGGACTCTTCCCAGCTGGCGGTAGCGAGAGCCCCGGACATGCCATGGCCGATGGCAATAGCCTCGCGGGCCGAAGTCACGATCGCTTCCTGCTGAGATTCGGTGAGGCCCTGAAACCAGTCTTCACTGACCAGCCAGGCCGCGCTGTTGTAAACATGGCCGGTCAGGGTGGTGTAGTCGGTCACCTCGCTGAAGTTGAAGGTGGTGTTGAGCACCGGCGCGTTGAACTGGCCGTCGGCCAGGCCGGTCTCCAGGGCAGTGATCACCTCGCCCCAGGGCAGCGGGGTCGCCGAGGCCCCCAGCGCACGCATGATGGCCACGTGGCCCGGATTTTCCTCGGTACGAATATTAAGCCCCTCGAGATCCTCGACGGTCTGGATCAGGCGCTCGTTGTTGGTGAAGGCCACGAAGCCGCCGCCGTCATCGAAGGTGCCCAGGTAACGCATGTCGGTCTGCTCGATGGTGCCGGACATGAAGTCGGCAAACCACTCTCCATCGAAGAACGCCCAGGCCTGGCGCCAGTTATCGAAGATGAAGGGAGCCGTCATCATCTGATAATCGGGGTAGTAGGAGGACATGGCGCCGGTGGTGATGATGGTGGACTGCAGGGTGCGGCCACCCTGTACCTCTCGCGCGGTCTCCACCTCGGAGCCCAGCTGGCTGTTGCCGAAGATCGACACCGTGACCTCGCCGTCGGTGCGGGTCTCCACCAGGTTCTTGAAGTGCACCAGCGCCGGA
>PWIZ01000040.1 GCA_003560175.1 Halomonas sp.
ACTCAGCGTTGAAGCTTCGACGGCATGACGAAGCCCAACGGCGTACCCTAATGGGACGACAGTGATAATCGTGCGTAGGGAATCGACAGGAGCCCGCCGACATGGAAATGAACGAAGACGAAATTGCGGAAAAGGGCTATCGCTCTACACTCCCCGGCCCGCTGGGACCCATCGACACCTGGATCAGCCGGGCAGAGGCGGTCATCCTGGCCATGGGGGTGATCCTCATGGCCATCAACACCATCGCCAACGTGCTGAGCCGCTTCATCCTCGGCGAGAGTCTGCATTTCTCCGAGGAGGTCAACCGCATCCTGATCGTGATGATCACCTTCGCCGGCATCGGCTATGCGGCACGTCACGGTCGCCATATCCGCATGTCGGCCATCTACGATGCGGTCCCTACTGGCGGCAGGCGCTGGATGATGATCTGCATCAGTCTGTTCACCGCCCTGGTGATGTTCGTGCTCTGCTACTACTCGATCGGCTATATCTCCACCCTCTATGGTCGCGGGCGCGTGCTGCCCTCGCTTAGCATGCCGGTCTGGATCATGTACATCTGGGTTCCGATAGGCTTTGCCATCACCGGCATTCAGTACCTGCTGACCGCCATCAAGAACCTGACCTCACGTGACGTCTACCTCTCGACCCACGTGGTAGACGGCTACAAGGACACGGAAACGGAAGTCTGATCCCGAGCGAGGCACATCCCCATGACAACCATCATCATCTCCATCATGATCGTGCTCCTGCTGCTCGGGTTCCCGATGATGATTCCTCTGGTCACGGCGGCCTTCGTCGGGTTCTACATGACCTTCGGCGGGCTCGGCCAGATGGAAACCCTCATCCAGCAGATGATGGGAGGCATTCGCCCCACGGCACTGGTCGCCGTGCCGATGTTCATCCTGGCTGCCGATATCATGACCCGCGGGCAGTCAGCCAACCGCTTGATCAACATGGTCATGGCCTTTGTCGGCCACATCAAGGGCGGCCTGGCGGTCTCCACCGCTGCCTCCTGCACCCTGTTCGGCGCGGTCTCCGGCTCCACCCAGGCCACGGTGGTCGCAGTGGGCTCCCCGCTACGCCCGCGCATGCTCAAGGCGGGGTACAAGGACCCCTTCACCCTGGCGCTGATCATCAATTCCAGCGACATCGCCTTCCTGATCCCGCCAAGCATCGGCATGATCATCTATGGCGTCATCTCCGGCACCTCCATCGGCGAACTGTTCATCGCCGGCATCGGCCCGGGGCTGCTGATTCTGATCATGTTCTCGGCCTACTCCATCTTCTATGCCACCATCCACAAGGTACCCACCGAGCCGAGGGCCTCCTGGAAGGAGCGCGTCGTCTCGGTCAAGGATGCCCTCTGGCCACTGGGCTTCCCGGTGCTGATCGTCGGCGGCATCTACGGGGGGATCTTCAGCCCCACCGAAGCCGCAGCCGCCTGTGTGCTCTACGCGGTGCTCCTCGAGTTCGTGGTGTTTCGCTCGCTGCAACTGCACCACATCTATGCCATCGCCAAGTCCACCGGCCTGATCACCGCGGTGGTGTTCATCCTGGTAGCGGTGGGCAATGGCTTCTCCTGGATCATCTCCTTCGCGCAGATTCCCCAGACGATACTCGAAGCAGTCGGTGTCAATGAGGCCGGGCCGGTAGGTGTGTTGATCGCGATCTCCATTGCCTTCTTCGTGGCCTGCATGTTCGTCGACCCCATCGTGGTGATCCTGGTGCTGACGCCGATCTTCGCCCCGGCCATTGCCGCCTCGGGTCTCGATCCGGTACATGTGGGGGTACTGATCACTCTCCAGGTAGCAATAGGCTCGGCGACGCCACCTTTCGGCTGCGACATCTTCACCGCCATCGCTATCTTCAAGCGACCCTACTGGGAGGTGATCCGCGGTACCCCGCCCTTCGTCTTCATTCTGGTGCTGGCCGCCGCCCTGATCATCATGTTCCCGCAGATCGCCCTGTTCCTGCGCGACATGGCATTCCGCTGATCCACTGACCCCAGATACAATAGACCCTAGGGAGACACGCCATGTTCAATCGGATACTGGTCCCGGTGGACGGCTCCAAGGGGGCGCTGAAGGCCCTGCAAAAGGGCGTCGGCCTGAAGTTGCTGACCGGCGCCGAGCTCTACATCCTGTGCGTCTTCAAGCACCACAGCCTGCTGGAGGCCTCGCTCTCCATGGTGCGCCCGGAGAAGCTGGAGATGCCCGACGACGCCCTCAAGGAGTACGCCACCGAGATCGCCGTCCAGGCCAAGGCCCACGCCCTGGAGCTGGGGGTGCCCACCGAGAAGCTGCGCGCCTTCGTCAAGGGTGGGCGCCCGTCACGCATCATCGTCCGCTTCGCTCGGAAGCGTGAATGTGACCTGATCGTGATTGGCTCCCAGGGCACCAACGGCGACAAGAGCCTGCTGCTGGGCAGCGTGGCCCAGCGGGTGGCCGGCTCCGCCCACTGCCCCATCCTTGTGGTTTGACCCGGGTGGTATGATGCCCGCGGCCGTGCCGGCTGCTTACCGCCCCCGTGCGGAACCGGCCCGCCTCCGCGGGGTCCCATGACCTCCAATCATCTACGGCGCCCCTGCGCCGGTTACCCTATGTCATGGCGCGACGCGCCCAACTACAAGGCCCCTTCATGAAGAGACTGCTGACCACCGCTTCCCTGATTGCCCTGCTCGGTGCCGCGCCCCTCGCGCTGGCCGCGCCGGAGACCGACGAGGGACGTCTCGGCTACAGCCTGGGCGTGACCCTGGGTCAGAGCATCCAGCAGGACGTGCACGACCTGGATGTGGACGCCTTTACCCAGGCGATCCACGACGTCTTCGCCGGCGGCGAACTGGCGATGAGCGACGAGGAGATGGCCGAGACGCTGATGCGCTTCCAGGAGCAGGCGATGGCCGCTCGCGAGGCCGAAGCCAATGAGCGGGCCGAGAGCAGCCGCGCCGAGGGCGAGGCCTATCTGGCGGCCAACGCCGAGGCCGAGGGCGTGGAAGTCACCGCCTCTGGCCTGCAGTACCGGGTGCTGGCATCCGGTGACGGCGCCACTCCCGGCCCTGAGGACAGCGTCCAGGTGCACTACGAGGGCACCCTGATCGACGGCACCGTCTTCGACAGCTCCCTGGAGCGCGGCGAGCCGGTCAGCTTCCGCGTCGACCAGGTGATCGACGGCTGGCAGGAGGCGCTACAGCTGATGAGCGTCGGCGACAGCTGGGAGATCGTGATCCCCGCCGAGCTGGCCTACGGCGCCCAGGGCCAGGGTCCCATTGGCCCCCATGAGACCCTGATCTTCCACGTCGAACTCCTCGACGTGGCCGACGACTGAGCCCCCATGACCACACCAATCCTTCCCGCCGCCGGCCTTGTGCTGGCGGCTCTTGTCGCCGGCCCGGCTGCCGCCGACCGCCTTCCCGATCTGCCCCGGCTGGGGCTTGAGAAAATCGATGCCAGTGTGATCGGCGTTTCCTCCGGCGGCTACATGGCTACCCAGTTGGCGGTGGCCTGGCCCGAGCGCTTCGGAGGTCTCGCCGTGCTGGGTGCCGGCCCCTGGTCCTGCGCCCAGGGCGCCCTGAGGCGCGCCCTGGGCCAGTGCATGACCCCCCGCCTCGGCCCGCCCGATCTCGACGAGCTTGAGCTGCGCCTGGCCGACTACCGCGAGCATGAGCGTGTCGGCAGCCCCGAGGCTCTGGCCAAGCTGCGCGCCTTCGTCTGGCATGGCGGAGCGGACGAGACCGTCGCCCCGGCCCTGGGTTCGGCCCTGGCCGATCAGCTCGCCGGCTGGCTGGCAGAGCCCGAGACACAGCTGCGCTTCGTGCAGAGCGACAATGTCGGACACGGCTGGCCCATGGGGCGAGGCGCGCCCCCTCTTCCAGCCACGGAGCTGGGCGACTGCCATCAGGGCGGCGGTACCCACCTGCTGGGCTGCGACAAGGATCTTGTCGGCGAGGCCATGGCCTGGCTCCACGACATCCCCCCAGGCACGGAAGAGGCCAGCGAGGCCGACACCCTCGCCGGCGAGCTGCTGCACTTCGATCAGAGCGACTTCGCTGTGAAGGGGCTTGATTCGGCGGGCTATCTGTTCGTGCCGGAAGCGTGCAACGCCGGCGGCTGCGGCCTGACGGTCGCACTGCACGGTTGCGCCATGGGCGCTGAACTGCTCGGCGACACCTTCGTGCGCCACAACGGCCTCAACGAGTGGGCAGCCGCCCATGATCGCGTGGTGCTCTATCCCCAGGCCGAGACCAGCCTGGCCAACCCACAGGGATGCTGGGACTGGTGGGGGTTCGCCGAGAGTACCTGGCAGCTCAATCCGCTACACGATACCCGCGAGGGCACCCAGGTCCGTGCGCTGATGGCCATGATGGATCGCCTGCAAGAGGCCCCTGCCCCGCGCTGAGGCAAGCAGGACAGGCGCGGGCAAGCCTCAAGGGGCCTCGACGTCAGAGCGTCTCGCCGAGGGCGGAGAGCAGTCCATGGGGCGCCGGCGAGTAGAGCACCCGCCGCAGGATGTTACCCTCACGGTCCACCAGATAGAGCGACGAGCTGTGGTCGATGGTGTAGGCCATGGCCGACTCCGGGGTCTCGACCCGTCGCCAGATCACCCCATAGCGCTCGGCGAGTTCCTCGAGCTGGGCCTCGCTGCCGGTCGCGCCGATAAAGGCGTCACCGAAGAAGCCGGTGTACTCCGCCAGGCGCTCCAGGGTGTCTCGCTCGGGGTCCACCGAGATCATCAGCGGTACCACCCGCTCGCGGTCGGCGGCGTCCAGTTCGGCCAGGGCCCGGCGCACCACGGCGAGGCTCATGGGGCAGACGTCGGGGCAGTAGGTGTAGCCGAAGAACACCACCGCCAGCTGATCCTCTTCGAGCTCGGCCAGGGAGAAGTCGCCGCGGGTCGACGGCAGCTCGATGGGGCCGCCGGCCAGGCCATTGCCGCCGCCGCTGGTCCCGAGCTGCTGCTGGAACCAGCCGTAGCCACCCACGCCCAGCATCAGCACAATCAGCGCGATACCCGCCCAGAGTCCCTGTCGTTTCATAGTCGGCTTCTCTCCACCTCAAAGTTGAATCCGCTGCCCAGCCGGCCCTGCTCGGTGGCGATGATCACCCTGGCCCGCCAGGGCATCACCGTCTCGGTACAGATCGGGATCTGCCCCTCACCGCGGAAGGTGCCATCGCCCTGCCGAGCCAGTGGATATCGATGCAGTCCCATGTCCATATCGAGGCCGATGAAGTCCACCACCACCGACTCGGCCTCGACGCCCTCCAGAGCGACCGTCATCGTCAGGATCTCCAGGGCACGTATCTCGCCGTCGGCGCCCAGGTCCAGGGTCAGGCTGCCATCCTCGCCCAGCCCCGCCCGACAGGCGCCCTGAGTCAGCTCGCAGCCGGCCTCCTCCGGGAACCAGCTGACGTCGTCGCTGCCGCGAAGACTGTAGCTGGTCAGGTACCAGAGCGCCACGGCCACGGTCCCCA
>PWIZ01000360.1 GCA_003560175.1 Halomonas sp.
CGAGACCGGCGAGACCATTCGCGCCCGGCATCGCCCGATCATCGTCATCACCTCCAACAACGAGAAGGAGCTGCCCGACGCCTTCCTGCGCCGCTGCTTCTTCCACTACATCGAGTTTCCCGATCGCGAGACCATGCAGCAGATCGTCGACGTGCACTTCCCCGACATCGCCCCGAAGCTGGTGGGCGAAGCCCTGGAAGTGTTCTTCGAGCTGCGCCAGGCGCCGGGCCTCAAGAAGAAGCCCTCCACCTCTGAGCTGGTGGACTGGCTGAAGCTCCTGATGAGTGATGAGCTCGCCCGGGAGGCGCTCTACCAACGCGACCCGGTCAAGGCGATCCCGCCGCTGGCCGGCGCCCTGGTAAAGAATGAACAGGACACACAGTTATTGGAAAGGCTGGCCTTCATGCTGCGCCGCCAGGGCAACCAGAGGCGCTGAACCATGTTTATCGGTCTGTTCGAGACCCTGAAACGTGCCGGCGTGCCGGTGTCGCTGCGCGAGCTGCTCGACCTCCACGCGGTGGTGGAGCATGGCGTGGTGTTCGCCGACATGGAAGCCTTCTATCAGCTGGCACGCACCGTGATGGTCAAGGACGAGCGTCACTTCGACCGCTTCGATCGCGCCTTCGCCGCCTGGTTCGAGGGGCTGGAGAACCTGGACGCCGCCATCGAGGCGCTCATCCCGGACGACTGGCTGCGCCGGGAGTTCGAGAAACAGCTCTCCGAGGAGGAGAAGGCGCAGATCGCGTCCCTGGGCGGACTCGAGGCGCTGATCGAGACCTTCAAGCAGCGCCTGGAAGAGCAGAAGGAGCGCCACGCCGGCGGCAACAAGTGGATCGGCACCGGCGGCACCAGCCCCTTCGGCGCCTACGGCTACAACCCCGAGGGCATCCGCATCGGCCAGGACGGCTCCCGCCACCGCCGGGCGGTGAAGGTGTGGGACGAGCGGCGCTTCCGCGACTACGACGACTCCCTGGAACTGGGCACCCGCAACATCAAGATGGCGCTGCGCCGGCTCAGGA
This sequence comes from Halomonas sp., assembly GCA_003560175.1. Classification (GTDB taxonomy): domain Bacteria; phylum Pseudomonadota; class Gammaproteobacteria; order Pseudomonadales; family Halomonadaceae; genus Halomonas. The sequence goes on from PWIZ01000360.1 coordinate 1,020, forward strand.
AGTTCGCCCGCCAGGGGGCGGCGGAGGAGTTCGACGTCGACGCCACCATCCGCGAGACCGCCCGGGACGCCGGCCTGCTCAACGTGCAGATGCGACCCGAGCGCCACAACGCGGTAAAGGTGCTGCTGCTGCTCGACGTGGGCGGCTCCATGGATGACCACATCCGCACCTGCGAGGAGCTCTTCTCGGCGGCCCGCTCGGAGTTCAAGCACCTGGAGCCCTACTACTTCCACAACTGCGTCTACGAAGGGCTGTGGCGGAACAATGCGCGACGCCACGGCGAACGCATCCCGACCATGGACGTGCTGCACACCTACGGCAGCGACTACCAGGTCGTCATTGTAGGTGATGCCGCCATGTCGCCGTATGAAGTGACTCATCCCGGCGGCAGCGTCGAGCACTTCAACGACGAGGCCGGCGCGGTGTGGCTCGAGCGCCTGGTGCACAAGTTCCCCCGCCTGGCCTGGCTCAACCCCATGCCGCCTCGCGCCTGGGAGTTCACCCACTCCACCCAGCTGATCCGCCGGCTGATCGACGACCGCATGTACCCCATGACCCTCGAAGGGCTGGAGAGCGCCATGCGGGACCTGGCCCGGTAGCGGTCGTCGTGGCCCGAGGCCGCTAGAGGGTCTCCCCCGCCGCGGCCCCGGGCAGATAGTGGATGACGTCATGGAAGCGTAGCGGCGCCTCGCCGAGGCTGCGCATGACGTGGTGGCAGTCCGCCTGGAAGCGCAGCGCCTCGCCGGGGCGCAGCCGCTGCTCCTCCGCCTCGCCCAGGGTCAGGCCCAGCTCCCCTTCCAGCACCACGATGTGCTCCACCACCCCCGCGGCGTGGGGCGAGGATTCGCTCGCCGCCCCGGGGGCCAGCGCGATCTCGAACATCTCGAAGCCCAGCAGCGGGTCATAGGGAAAGATCACCGTCGCCTGCATGCCCACGGCGTCGCGCCCCCAGCGCGTCTCGCCGGCGGGCCCCGCCTCGCCGCTCGGCGCCCCGAACAGCGACGAGAAGGAGACCGAGAAGCCGCTGGCGATCTTCCACAGCGTCGACACCGTGGGGCTCGACTCGCCCCGCTCGATCTGTCCGAGCATCGCCTTGCTGACCCCGGTGGCCCGGGCGGCCGCCTCCAGACTCCAGCCCCGCGCCTGGCGAAGGGCCTTGAGCCGTCGCGCGATATGAGTGGCGATCTCCTGCATGGAGAATCCTCCCGAAACGACTTGTGCGCTATAACGCACGGTGGTAGGGTGCCACCCATTGTACGCTATAACGCACGGCCGTCGACAGCCGTGAGGAGTCCGAGATGATCGAATACCGCGATACCCCCGTGACGCGAGACGCGCCGGCACGCTCGGTATGGCAGGACGTCAGCGCCTCCACGCTGGTCACCGGGCTGGTGGCGGTGCTGGTGGGCTACGGCAGCTCGGCGGTGATCATCTTCCAGGCCGCCGAGGCCGCAGGTGCCAGCGACGCCCAGATCGGCTCCTGGCTGTGGGCGCTGGGCATCGGCATGGGGCTCACCTCGCTGGGGCTTTCGCTGCGCTACCGGATGCCGATCCTCACCGCCTGGTCGACCCCGGGCGCCGCCCTGCTCGCCACCAGCCTGCCGGGCGTTCCCATGGAGCAGGCGATCGGGGCCTTCCTGTTCTCGGCGGCGCTGATCACCCTGTGCGGGGTGACCGGCCTGTTCGGCGCCCTGGTGAAGCGTATCCCGCCGGCGCTGGCCGCCGCCCTGCTCGCCGGCGTGCTGCTGCGCTTCGGCATCGAGCTCTTCGCCACCCTGGCCACCGCCTGGCTGCTGCCGCTGGCCATGCTGGCCAGCTACGTGCTGGGTCGGCGCTTCGCGCCCCGCTACGCCATCGTGCTGGTGCTGCTGGTCGGGGTCGGCCTCAGCGCCGTGCAGGGGGAGCTGAACCTTGCCGGAGTGAGCCTCGCGCCGACCCTGCCGGTCTTCACCGCCCCGGCCTTCTCGCTCGCTACCCTGGTCGGGGTCGGGATCCCGCTCTTCGTGGTCACCATGGCCACCCAGAACCTGCCAGGCATCACGGTGCTGCGGGCCGCCGGCTACCGGCCGCCCACCTCACCGCTGATCGGCTGGACCGGGGCGGCCACCCTGGGCCTCGCCCCCTTCGGCGGCTTCGCGCTCAACCTGGCCGCGATCAGTGCCGCGGTGTGCATGGGGCGGGAGGCCCACGAGGATCCGTCGCGGCGCTACACGGCGGGCGTGGCCGCCGGCGTCGGCTACCTGGTCCTCGGGGTGTTCGGCGCCACGGTGACGGCACTCTTTGCGGCGCTGCCGGCCGCGCTGATCGCCGCCCTGGCCGGGCTCGCGCTGCTCGGCACCATCGGCAACGGCCTGGCCGCGGCGATGGCCGACGAGCGCCAGCGCGATGCGGCCCTGGTGACCTTTCTCTTCACTGCCTCGGGAGTCACCCTGCTCGGCATCGGGGCCGCCTTCTGGGGGCTGGTGGCGGGGATGGCGGTACTGTGGCTCGGTGCCGGCCGGCGACCCGCCGGGCGCCCTCTCACCCAGGAGAGGGCGACACAGGATGACCAGGCAGCGACCGGGTGAGCGCTACGCAAGCCGCCGCCGCCGGGGGTGTCAGATCAGGCCTCGCCGTCGGTGGCGGTGCCGAGCCGCGCCTCGTCGTCGATGCCGGCCATGCGCACCAGGGCCAGCGCCTCCTCCAGGCTCGCGACCTCCTCGACCCTCATCAGCTCGCTGTCCAGGCTCACCGCCTTGCCGCTCTTCTCGGAGAGCAACCGCTCCAGGGAGGCGACATCCATGTCTTCCTCGAGCTTCAGCGCATCCACGCCGGCTGCGGTGTGCCCGCCGGGCAGATAGATGGTGCCATTGGAGAAGTCCACCGCGTAGGCGATCACCCCGGGCACGATGAAGAACAGCAGGCCGACGCCGTTGGCGATGGCCACCGCCGGGTCGATGCGCCCGCTCACCTGCCCCTTGCGTTCAGGATGGAAGAGGGTGCCACAGCCCACCAGGGCGGTGATCGAGACACCGAGAGCAAGGCCGGTCAGGCCGCGGCGCAGGAGGGAAGACATGGCGCAGGCAATCTCCGTGAAGAACGGGGTCGATGTCGCTGACAGGCATTGTCGGTAGCGGCGACGCTGGTCAGAATCGGGAGGAGTTTACCACAGGCCGGGAGGTCGCCTATGCCGACCTTCCCATGCTCGGGAGAGACCATGGACGCCATCCGACTTAGCCGCTGTCAGGGCCAGGCCATTGCCCCTCACCTGGAGGACCTGGCGCGGCTGCGCATCCGGGTATTCCGCGACTTCCCCTATCTCTACGACGGCGACCTCGGCTACGAGGCGGATTACCTGAGCCGCTACGCCGAGTGCCCGGCGAGCCTCTTCCTGCTGGCCTTCGACGGCGACGCCCTGGTGGGCGCCGCCACCGGCATGCCGCTGGCCGCCGAAGTGGCCGACTTCCGCGCCCCCTTCGAGGCCCGGGGCCTCCCGGTCGACGCGATCTTCTACTACGGCGAGTCGGTGCTCCTCTCCGACTATCGCGGCCACGGCATCGGCAAGGCCTTCATGGCCGAGCGAGAGGCGCATGCCAGGCGCGAGGGGTTCACCACCGTGGCCTTCTGTGCGGTGGAGCGCCCCGAGGCGCACCCCCGGCAACCCGCCAACTACACCCCGCTACACGGCTTCTGGCGCTCCCGGGGCTACGCACGCCAGCCCGCCCTCACCACGACCTTTCGCTGGAAAGATCTCGGCGAGACGGACGCGACCGACAAGCCCATGGTGTTCTGGTTGAAGACCCTGGAGTGACAGGGGCGGCCTGTTGCCGCGAGGGCATGGCTGCCCTCGGGTGAGACGGCGGATCGACACCGCGCGAGCCGCCCGGCCAGGGCGGCCCTGCCGATGATCCATGCCCTTTTGCCGCGCCTCGCCCTTGGCCGTACAATGCGCCCACCACCGCCGTCCTGGCGGACCGACCCTTTGACGAGCCCGAGGAAACGCCGGACCCATGCGCGCCACTCAACTGTTGATCGCCACCCTCAAGGAAACGCCCGCCGACGCCGAGGTTATCAGCCACCAGCTGATGCTGCGTTCGGGCATGATCCGCCGCCTCACCTCCGGCCTCTATACCTGGCTGCCGCTGGGCCTCAAGACCCTGCGCAAGGTGGAGCGCATCGTCCGCGAGGAGATGGACCGTGCCGGCGCCCAGGAGCTGCTGATGCCCGCGGTGCAGCCCGCCGAGCTGTGGCAGGAGTCTGGCCGCTGGGAGCAGTACGGCCCGGAGCTGCTGCGCCTCAAGGATCGCCATGAGCGCGACTACTGCGTTGGCCCGACCCACGAAGAGGTGATCACCGACCTGGTGCGCAAGGAGATCGCCAGCTACAAGCAGCTGCCGGCCAACTTCTACCAGATCCAGACCAAGTTCCGCGACGAGATCCGCCCGCGCTTCGGGGTGATGC
>PWIZ01000159.1 GCA_003560175.1 Halomonas sp.
ACCTGATCGGCCAGGGTCAGGGGATCACCGTGACGGAAGTTGATCTCCATCTGGGCGGTGCCCTCCTCGTGGACCAGGGTGTCGATATCCAGCTCCTGGGCTTCGCACCAGTCATACATATCCTCGAACAGCGGGTCGAACTCGTTGGCGGCGTCGATGGAGAAGGACTGGCGACCGGTCTCCTGGCGGCCGCTCCTGCCGATGGGCGGCTGCAGCGGCAGGTCGGGATCTTCGCAGCGCTTGGTGAGGTAGAACTCCATCTCCGGCGCCACGATGGGCCGCCAGCCCTGCTCGGCGTAGAGCGCCAGCACCTTCTTGAGCTGATTGCGGGCGGAGAGCTCGATGGGGTTGCCCAGCTTGTCGAAGCAGTCATGGATCACCTGGGCGGTGGGCTCCAGCGCCCAGGGCACCGGATAGGCCGCCTCGCCATCGGGCTTGCAGATCATGTCGATGTCGGCGGGGTCGAGCAGCGAGTAGTAGATGTCGTCCTCGACGTAGTCGCCGGTCACCGACTGCAGCAGCACGCTCTCCGGCAGGCGCATGCCCTTCTCGGCCACGAACTTGGAGACCGGCGTGATCTTGCCGCGGGCGATGCCGGTAATGTCCGTTACCAGACACTCCACCTCGGTGATGCGTCGCTCCTTCAGCCAGCTTTCCAGGTCTTTCATGGGAACCTCGTCAGTCGCCCGGCGGACAGGCGCTCATCATAGTCGATCGCGCAGCTTGTAGAAGGCGGTAGCCAGCACCAGCAACGGCGTGCGCAGTGCCTCACCACCGGGGAAGCGTCGATGGGGCATGGCGGCGAAGGCGTCGAAGCGCTCGCTCTGGCCGGCCATGGCCTCGGCCATCAGCTTGCCCGCCAGCCCCGCCAGGGCCATGCCGTGGCCGGAGTAGCCCTGGGCGTAGTAGAGCGTCTTGCCAATGCGGCCGAGGTCCGGCGCCCGGTTGAGGGTAATGGCCACCTCGCCGCCCCAGCGGTAGTCGATCCCCACGCCGCGTAGTACCGGAAAGAGCCGGGCGATCTTGGCATCCATCCGCGCCTGCAGGCCGGGCGGCTCCCGGCCGGTGTAGCTCACCTCGCCGCCGTAGATCAGCCGGCGATCGGCAGAGAGACGATAGTAATCGAGCACGAAGTTCGCGTCCGCGAGGGCGTCGTTCTGCGGCAGCACCCGGGCGGCACGCTCGGCGGAGAGCGGCTCGGTGGCGACGATGTAGTTGGCGGCGCGCATCACACGGCCCTCCAGTTCCGGCACCAGGCGGTGCTGGAAGGCGTTGGTACCCAGCACCACGAAGTCGGCAGTGACGCTGCCCGCCGACGTGACCACCCGGTGGGGGGAGCCGCGGCGGATCTCCAGCGCGGGGCTGCCCTCGTGGAGGCTGGCCCCCGCCTTGCGGGCGGCGCGGGCCAGCCCCAAAGTGTAGTTGAGGGGGTGCAGGTGGCCCGCCTCGCTCTCGAACAGGGCCCCGAGATAGGCGTCGCTGACCACGCGCTCGCGCAGGGCCTCTCCCTCGAGCCAGCTCAGCGCCTCATAGCCGTAGTCCCGCGCCAGGCGATCGCGGAAAGCCTTGAGCTCACGCACGTGGCGCGGCTTCACGGCGGCATGCAGGCAGCCCCAGGCGAGGTCACAGGGGATGGCGTGGCGCTCGATGAGCTCGGCGGTCAGGCGAACCGCCTCACGGCTCATCGCCCAGATATCGCGGGCGGCCGCGATACCCAGCACCTGTTCCACGGTGGCGATATCGGTCCCCAGGCCCGGCAGGATCTGGCCCCCGCTGCGCCCGGAGGCGCCGTGGCCGATCTCGCTGGCCTCCAGCAGAACCACCGAGTAGCCGCGCTCAGCCAGATGCAGCGCCGTCGAGCAGCCGGTGACCCCGCCACCGATCACGCAGACGTCGGCGCTCACCTCCCCCGCCAGGGGGGGGCAGGCGCCGAGGTCGACGGCGATGGAGTCGCGGTACCAGGAGGCCGGACGCCGGTCGAGGCAGGAGGGGCGGGAAGCCGAGACGGTCATGCGCCGCGCGCTAGCCGCCACAGACCGGGCAGGCGGGATCCCGCGGCACCCGGAAGTGGCGCCACTGACCGCTCAGGCCGTCGAAGGTGGAGAGCCCTCGGTGGGGCCTGCCGGCGCCGCTGAGCAGCTTGATCGCCTCCAGCGCCTGGAAGCTGCCGATCAGCCCTACCAGGGGAGCCACCACGCCGCTTTCGGCGCAGGAGAGCGCCTCGTCGCCGCCGCCGTCAGGCGGATAGAGACAGGCGTAGCAGGGGCTCTCGGGATCGCGCGGGTCGAACACCGCCAGCTGGCCGGAGAAGCGGATCGCCGCCCCGGAGACCAGCGGCACGCCGGCCTCGCGGCAGGCGGCGTTGATGGCGTAGCGGCTGGAAAAGCGGTCGGTGCAGTCGAGCACCACCTCGGCCGCGGCCACCGCCGTCGCCAGGGCCGCGCCTTCCAGGTGGGCGGTGAGGGTCTCGACCCGGCAGCCGGGATTGAGCGCCAGCGCCGCGTCGCGCGCAGACTCGGCCTTGTTGCGGTCCAGGTCCGCCTCGCCGTGGGCGATCTGGCGCTGCAGGTTGGAGAGCTCCACCGCGTCGGCATCGGCCAGGGTCAGCCGGCCGACCCCCGCTGCAGCCAGGTAGAGGGCCGCCGGCGAGCCCAGCCCGCCGGCCCCTACCACCAGGGCTCGACCGGCCAGGAGCCGCTCCTGGCCCTCGATATCGATCTGAGCCAGCATGATCTGGCGGCTGTAGCGCAGCAGGTCGGCGTCATTCATGGTCGCGGTCACTTGCCGTCGAACTCCTCGATGTCGGGAACGTGGAGGGAGAACTCCTCTTTAACCTCCTCCATCACCACATAGCTCTTGGACTCCTTGACCCCCGGCAGGGTCAGCACCACATCGCCGAGCAGCTGACGATAGGCGGACATCTCGGGGATGCGGCACTTGAGAATGTAGTCGAACTGCCCGGAGACCAGATGGCACTCCTGGATCTGGGGCAGTTTGGAGACGGCGCGGCGGAACTCGTCGAACACCGCCGGCGACTGGGTCTCCAGGCTGATCTCGACGAATACCAGCAGGTTCGCCTTCAGCGCCCGGGGGTCGAGCACCGCCTTGTAGCCGCGGATCACACCCGCGCGCTCCAGGCGCTTGACCCGTTCCAGGCAGGGTGTGGTGGAGAGGCCGACCTGGGCGGCGAGATCGACGTAGGAGATACGGGCGTTATCCTGCAGGCAGCGCAGGATCTTGAGGTCGATACGGTCGAGGGCGCGGGACTTGGCTTTCATGGTGGTAGTTGCGGACCGGTTTCAGGGGTGACAGGACTAGCCGCTGCACAGTCGATATAACTGAAAACGACCGCCACGATAACGGCATCCGGGTCTTCAGCCATGAAATCACGGCGGCTTTCGGTGTTATTTTCCGATCAAGATGTACCACACCCCCGGTGGCCACTGCCAGCCGAAGCCTCAACGACCCGGCCAGCACCCCAGGCTGACCCGCTCATGGCCGGCCAGGTCGCAGCGGCTGACCACCGCTTCGTAGCCGGCATCCGCCAGGGCCTCGCGCACCGCCGCGCCCTGTTGGGCACCGTGTTCGAGCAGCAACCAGCCACCCGGCGCCAGGTGGTCACGGGCCCCACGCGCCAGGTGGCGCAGGTCGGCCAGGCCACCCTCGCCCGCCACCAGGGCCCTGCGCGGTTCGAAACGCACGTCCCCCCGCACCAAGTGCGGGTCATCGTCGGCGAGATAGGGCGGGTTGGAGACGATCAGATCGAAGCGCCGCCCGGCCTTCTTTTCCTCACCCAGGGCAGCGAACCAGTCGCTCTGGCGAAACGCGACGTTGGCGATACCCAGACGCGCGGCGTTGCGTTCAGCCAGGGCCACCGCCTCGAGACGCAGATCCACCCCCAGCACCGCCCAGCCCGGCCGTTCGCTGGCCAGGGCCAGCGCGATGGCACCGGTACCGGAGCCCAGATCCAGCAGGCGCCCGCTAGACGCGACCGCCCTCTCCAGGGCGGCCTCCACCAGGGTCTCGGTGTCGGGACGCGGGATCAGGGTGCTGGGTTCGGTGGCGAGGCTCAGCCCCCAGAACTCCCGCTCGCCGGTGAGATAGGCCACCGGCTCGCCGGCCTCGCGCCGCGCCAGTAGCGCCTCGAAGCGCGCGATCGCCGCTGTCTCGGCCTCGCGGTCGCCCCAAGTGTAGAGCCAGGTGCGATCGACGCCCAGCACATGACAAAGCAGCACTTCGGCGTCGAGCCGGGCGCTGGGCGAGCCGGTGGCCACGAGGCGTGCCGCGGCCTCCCGCAGCAGGGTATCGAGGCGAACACGCTCTTCCCGCACGTCAGCACTCCTGCTGCAGGGCGGCGAGCTGCTCCGCCTGGTACTCGTGGATCAGCGGTTCGATCACCGCGTCGAGCTGCTCGCCGCTGACCACCTCGCCGAGCTTGTAGAGCGTCAGGTTGATGCGGTGATCGGTGACCCGCCCCTGGGGAAAATTGTAGGTGCGGATGCGCTCGCTGCGATCGCCGGAGCCCACCAGGCTCTTGCGCTCATCGGCCTGGGCCTGACGGCGCGAGGACTCGGCGCTCTGCTTGAGCCGCGCCGCCAGCAGCGACATCGCCTTGGCGCGGTTCTTGTGCTGGCTGCGCTCCTCCTGGCACTCCACCACCACCCCGCTGGGCAGATGGGTGATACGGATCGCGGAGTCGGTGGTGTTGACATGCTGGCCACCGGCGCCGCTGGAGCGGAAGGTGTCCACGCGCAGGTCGGCGGAGTTGATCTCGATGTCGCCCACCGCATCGGCCTCGGGCATCACGGCCACGGTGCAGGCGGAGGTGTGGATGCGCCCCTGGGACTCGGTGGCCGGCACCCGCTGCACCCGGTGGGCGCCGGACTCGAACTTGAGCCGCGCGTAGACCCCCTCGCCCTTGATACGCGAGATGATCTCCTTGTAGCCGCCCTGTTCGCCGTGGCTGGCGCTGACCACCTCCACCTTCCAGCCATGCTGCTCGGCGTAGCGGGAGTACATGCGGAACAGGTCCCCGGCGAACAGCGCCGCCTCGTCGCCGCCGGTGCCGGCGCGCACCTCCAGGAAAACGCTACGGCCATCGTCGGGGTCCCTGGGCACCAGGAGCTGCTTGAGACGTTCGTCCAGCGCCGCCAGTTTCTCGCGCCCCTCGGCCTGCTCCAGGGCGGCCAGCTCGCGCATCTCCGGGTCGTTGTCGGAGGCGAGCTGCTCGGCGTCATCGATATCGCCCTCCACGCCGCGGAACTCGCGCCAGGCTTCTACCAGGGGCTCTAGCTCAGCATATTCGCGGGAGTAGTCGCGGAAGCGGCTCTGGTCGCCGATCACCTCGGGCTCTGCTAACAGGGCGGCGAGCTCCTCGAAGCGCTCGCCGAAGGCGTCGAGGCGCTGACGCAGGGAAGCTTTCATGGGTTGTCCTATCGGGTCTTGTCGGG
>PWIZ01000326.1 GCA_003560175.1 Halomonas sp.
CGAGCAGGGCAGCCACCAGCACGGCGGTCAGCGACACCTGAAGGGAGAGTGCCACGATGCCGAGCAGCACCGGGTCCATGCCCAGGATCAGGGCCAGGGCGGTCTGGAAGGCATTGGCGTCGGCGGGCATTATTTTCTCCTGTCGTCTCTTGGCATCATGTGCGTTGAGTCGACGCTATGCATCCAACGATGTAATCCGTACATTCTGCTGCATGACAACAGCACTGTCGCCTTCAGAACCAGAGAAGCCCCATTGCGACTGGCCCTTCCCTGCCAGTGGGTCTCAAGAGCCCGGCATGCGGTTCGCCCAGCGGTAGCCCGAGAGGGGGCCGGCGAAGTTTTGGCGGATCTGCTACTACTGGTAGGTGAGATCGCGATGGGTCGATTGCTGCAGCAGCGCTGTCGCGATCGTGGATGCCACGGCGTCACCATCCACTCTGTCTCCCTCCCTGGAGGTGTGCCATGAGTCACGCTTCTCCTTCCCACACCAGCGAATATGTCGAATTCTGGAACGACACCCTGGCCGAAAAGTTCGACCGGTTCCAGACAATTCTGATGAATGGTCTGAGCTACCATAGCCGGATTCCCCTTGAGCAGCTTGCAGTGAGTCCCGGCTCCCAAATCCTCGATGTCGGCTGCGGCTGGGGAGATACCGCCATCGAGCTGGCGCGCAAAACCGGGCCTCGGGGCGAGGTGCTAGGCCTCGACTGTGTCGAGCAGTTCCTCGAGGATGCTCGACACCGCGCCCAGGCGTCCGGGGCCACCAACGTGCACTTCGTGACTGCCGACGTGGAGCGTTACCCCTTCGAGCCGGAGTACGACCTCTGTTTTTCCCGCTTCGGCATGATGTTCTTCGAGCATCCGGTGGTTGCCATGCGCAACGTGCACGAGGCGCTCAAGCCAGGCGGTGAGTTAATGTTCATCGTCTGGCGCGATATCGAGGACAACCCCTGGCTGGGATTGCCCAAGCAAGTGGTGCTGGACTTCTTGCCCCCGCCTGGCGAGGGCGCTCGTACCTGCGGTCCCGGCCCTTTCTCCATGGCCAACCCCGACGTGGTAAGCCAGCAGTTGGAGATCGCCGGTTTCGAGAATGTTCAGTTCGAGCGTAATGACGGTCCGGTGGAAGTGGGCGACTCGGTGGAGAACGCCATGCGTTTTCAACTCGCCCTGGGGCCGGCAGGGGAGGTCTTCCGCGAGGCCGGTGAGGAGGCCGAGCGTCAACGGCCTCAGATCGAGCAGGCGCTGCGCGACGTGCTGGCTCCCTTTGAGCAGGATGGCAAGATCGTCATCGGCTCGAGCTCCTGGATCATCACGGCACGCAAACCGAGCGAATAGCGCCGTCGGTGACTCGCTCCCCGACATGCTGGCCGATAGAGCTCGCGGTGGTCACAGTGGAAGCCGCGGGCCCGGTTAGGGCCCGCGGAACTGGCGTCTTGTGCCTACCGCGACTCTCAGAAGCGTGAGGCGGGTAACCAGACGTCGGCCCGCGCCCAGGCCTGTTCGAAGGACTTGGCAGCCTCGGCTGCTTGGGTTTCCCTGCCCTGGGCGGCGAGACTCTGCTCGAGCCCTTTAAGTGACCAGCCGTTGTCGGGATGAATTGCCAGGGCGTCCCGATAGACCGCTTCTGCCTCCTCGGCCTGGCCGGCTTCCAGCAGCACCGCGCCAAGTACGTGGCGTGTCGGTATCGGCCAGGGCTCGGGTTCGGAGTAGGCGAGACCATCCTCCAGGGCGATGGCGGCCTGTAATTTCGCGCGCGCTTCATCCAGACGCCCCGCCTCGGCGGCGATCTCACCGGCCAGAATGCCTGTCGCGATGTCCAGTAGGTCACGCTGGGAATGCCCGAAGAAGTGATAGGTGGCATCTGCCGGGGTGTCCTCCCGAGTGGCGCGGATTTTCGCCAGATGCTCCCGGGCCGAGTCGGCATCACCGGTGCGCAACTGCGCCAGCCCCTGCGCGAAGTGCCACATGGCGGCCTGGAAGGCCGCATCCGGCGCGCCGTCCTGGTTCAGCAGTTCCTCCCAGCGGCCGAAGCGGGCGAGTTGCAGGCTGTAGTGGAAGATATCTTCCGTACGTTCGCGACCGATGTCCCGAGCGGCGGAGAGGGCTACACCGCTCTGACCGTCCATCCAGGCTGAATAGACCAGCATCAGGGTGTTGTGGGGCGCATAGGTGCTCACGGCCGCATCGTGACGGGCCGCCTGGTCACGCTGGCGCGCCCGCTGGTTCGCGCGGACGCTGTCCCCGTAGCGGCCAATGTTCATATAGATGTGCGAGGGCATGTGCTGAATATGGCTCACCCCGGGGATGGCGTCGGCCAGCCGATCGGCGCAAGCCTCGGCGCGGGTCGGCTCATAGGCCTCCACAGTATGAATATAGAGATGGCAGGCGCCACCATGGCCGAGTTCGGCGTCCAGTACGGTTTCCAGTTCCTCGATTACCGTCTGCGTCTCCGGGTAGGGTTCACCGTCTGGCTGGTAGAGATCCCAGGGTCGGAACAGCATCAGCGATTCGGCATAGAGAGTGCGCACGTCAAGATCGTCCGGATGTGCCGCCGTGGCCTCTTCCATGGCCTCGGCGTAGTGGCGAGTCAACTGCTGCGGGTCGGCATCGTCGTCAGGGGATGGGTAGCGAAAGGCCATGGCCTCGACCAGGGCCCGCTCCCAGGGCTCGGCGCCCTCGGCCAGTGCCAGGGCTCGCTGGGCAGCGGCCTTAGCGTGCTGAGGATCGCCGACGCCGCCGGGATTGTTCTGGTAGGGGCCCAGTGCCCAGGCTTCCCCCCAGGCACAGAGGGCGCATTGCGGATCATGCCGCTGCGCGACCTGGAAGGAACGAATCGCCTCCGGCCGAGCAAAACCATAGGCGAGTCGCAGCCCCTGATTGAAGTAGGCCTGAGCCTGTTCGGAGTCCGTAGTGATGGTGCGACCATAATCGCCGAGATTCTCGAAGAGCGGTATGTCATTGCCCTTTGCGGGGGAGAGCCAAGCCAGGCTGACCATGGCCAGGGCGGATAGAGGTGTGCTCATTACGGCTTTCATGATGACCTCCCGGTAGGGTGTGGTAGCCAGTGCTCGTGTCATCGAGGCTCAGGCCAGGCCGCGACGTCCTGATCGCATGGGCCTCGGCGACCGGGACCTCGCGTCGGATGCCGGCCTCCCCGAGCCGCGGGGCATGAATCCCATGCTCGATGTCGATCAACATGACCATCTCCTCGCGTTGGCTGTGGGTTGTCAGGATTCCTGCAGACGCTTGTCGCCTGCAGGGATCCTGTGTCCACGGTCTCCCTGGCGGACCGCGTCCACCAGAGCCAAACTGGTCAGAAACGGCCCATTCCGATCAGCGAGGCGGGAAACTTGGCGACGAGTGTCTACCCCAGACGAGTCAGCGTGCTCGCCCTGCCCGAGGAGTCCACCGGCACGCCCATTCACGGCCTCTACGAGACTCTGGTTCTCGCCGATGCCGTGCTCGGCGAGCCGGAGGGTGGTGCCACTCGGCTGTTCGAGCCTGAGATCGTGGGACCCGAGCGGGGTATCTTCCACAGCGCATGCGGTCTGCCGCTGGAGATCCATCGATCACTGGATGAGGTGAGCGCCACCGATATCGTGATTACTGCGTCCATGCTCTTCGAGGATCAGCAGTGGATTCCTGGTCAGCACACGGAAACCGTGTCCTGGTTGCGCCGCATGCACGGCCAGGGCGCGGATCTCTGTTCCGCCTGTGCCGGTGCCTTGCTGCTTGCGGAAACTGGGCTTCTCGATGGCCTGGACACCACGACTCACTGGGCCTTCGCTTCCACCTTTCGACGCAATTTCCCCGCCATCCGCCTGAGGGTCGATGAAGTACTCGTCGTTGCGGGCAGCCGGGGAGAGTTCGTGATGTCTGGCGCCGCCAGTTCCTGGCAGGATCTGGTGCTCTTCCTGATCGCACGCCATGTCAGCCCGACGGCCGCACAGGCGGTCGGCAAGTTCCTGCTCTATCACTGGGACTCCCGAAGTCAGACGCCCTTCATTCCCTTTGTGCCTCCCACCGACCACGGCGATGGCACCATTCGTCAGCTTCAGGATTGGCTCGACAGCGGCGAGGCCAGGGATATCACCGTCGAGGAGTTGGCAGATCGCAGCGGTCTGCCACGCCCGACCTTCTATCGCCGCTTTAAGCGTGCCACCGGCTACTCACCGGTCCACTATCTTCAGCACCTGCGTGTCGAGGCCGCCAAGCAGTTGCTGGAACGCACCGAGACATCGGTGGACGAGATCAGCTGGCAGGTGGGATATGAGGAGACTGCCGCCTTCCGGCGGATCTTCAAGCGTCTCACCCGCCTCAGCCCCGGTGAATTCCGCCGCAAGTTCCATTTCTCTAAGCCTCGTGGGTCGGGTAGGCAATAAGCCATCACGCTGGGTATCGACGTATTACGGTGGGTCCGCAAGGAGGAGACGATGTCGAAGTCCTTGGCATGTCCCGGCGTGTATCAGCTGGGTGCGTCCCCAGGGCGCCGAAGCGCGTGGAAGCCGAGCCCTCACTCATCCTCGCCCAGGGCCAGCACATGGATCATCGCTCGCCAGAGGCTCCAGCCGTCCCGCCAGCTGGGGGATACCTCCACGTGCTCGAGGCCTCCGGCTTCAAAGAGCCGAGCCTGGCGGTCTGGCAAGGCATCCCGCAGCCGACGGCTGTGGCTGATCGGGATCACCCGATCATCCGGACCATGAACCAGCACCAGCCGTGCCTGCAGCTTGCCGAGATCCCGCGCCGCGAGGTCCAGCGCCTCGAGCTCTTCCAGCAGCGGCGTTGGCAGTTGCGTCATCAGCGCCTCCACCCGATCGGGATCCTCGTTGATCATCAGATCGTAAGCCGCTTTTCCCTGAGAGCCCAGCCGGGCCACCTCGGTCTGAACCGAAGCGGAAGGGTTGTCCAACTTGCGTCGGACAATGGACGTGAGCAAGTCGCGATCGTCCTCGTCAAGCCAGTGAAGCTGGCTAAGCAGAACCAGCCAGCGCATTTCCCGCCGCGGGGGCGGGGCGTCTTCGCCGGCCCCGCCGCGGTCATTCCCGGTGGTGACATAGCGCAGCATGTCGGTCAGGTCGTAGTAGCCCCCCAAGGCAACCAGAAAGCTGACCCGGTCGGCCGTATCGTCCTGCATGGCGGCGATCAGGGTCGGTCCCACCGCGAGGCTGATGGCGGCCAGGGCGGTATGGGATGTCCCCAGCGCCTCCGCCTCCGTGACATGGCGAATGGCATCGGCAATAGCCTCGGCGTCGCGGGTGTCAAGTGAGAAATCCTTCAAACCTTCCAGTTCCGGCACCACCACCGTAAAACCCAGGCGGGACATTGTCATGGCGAACTCGACCAGGCGTGTGTCGCGGCGACCCGCTTCGGTCAGTCCGTGGATCAGGATCATGACCCCTCTACGCTGCTCATCCGGGCGGTAGAGATCCGCCTGATAGTC
>PWIZ01000198.1 GCA_003560175.1 Halomonas sp.
AAAGCCTAAGCCACTACCTGATATTTATCCAGTATTCGCCTTGGCGTTCGCCAAGGCTCGCCGCTTGACTAGCGCATCACGCTACGCGTCGATGCGTAGGATGCGCGGCTGAGTTGCTCAAGACCCTGGCCCTCCAGGACCACGAAGGCCACCGCCAGGGACGCCTCGTCGCTGATCGATAGATGCGTCGAGCACACACCGGCGGCCATCGCCAACTCGTGGGCCTTGCCCGACAACAGTAACGAGGGCCGACCGAGGGCATCGTTGGTGACCTGAACCTCGGTCCAGCGCATGCCCAGCCGCAGTCCGGTACCCAGTGCCTTGACGAAGGCCTCCTTGGCGGCAAACCGCTTGGCCATGAAGGCGGCCGGGGCCGGATGGCCGATCAGGCGCTCACGCTCCAGCTCGCCCAGCAGGCGCAGCGCCAGTCGATCCCCGTGGCGCGACAGGGCCCGCTCGAAGCGCTCGACCCTGGCAATATCGGTGCCGATGCCGAGGATCATGGGTCAGTGGTCGTGGTCGTGGTCGTGGTCGTGCTCCTCCAGGGAGGCGACGAAACCGGCTTCCTGGCCGGCGATGGCCAACCGCTTCATCTCGGCCACCGCCTCCTTGAGCCCCACGAAGACCGCCCGGGCGATGATCGCATGGCCGATATTGAGCTCATGCAGGCCGGGAATGGCGGCGATGGCCTCGACGTTGTGGTAATTCAGCCCGTGGCCGGCGTTGACGGTGAGTCCAAGCTCCAGCGCCATCTCGGTGGCGGCACTGATCCGGGCGTGCTCGTGGACGGCCGCCGGCCCGGTGGCCTCGGCATAGGCGCCGGTATGCAGCTCGATCACCGGGGCGCCGGCCTTGGCCGCGGCCTCGATCTGTGACGGCTCGGGGTCGATGAAGAGCGACACCTCGCAGCCCGCCTGGGCCAGGCGCTCACAGGCGGCATGGATGGCCGCGAAGCCTCCCACCACGTCCAGGCCACCCTCGGTGGTCAACTCCTCGCGCTTCTCGGGCACCAGGCAGACGTGGGCCGGACGCAGCTCCTCGGCCAGGCGGATCATCTCCTCGGTGACCGCCATCTCGAAGTTCATACGGGTGTTGAGCACCTCGGCCAGCAGTCGCACGTCGCGCTCCTGGATGTGCCGACGATCCTCGCGAAGGTGAACGGTGATGCCGTCGGCGCCGGCCTCCTCGGCGAGCAGCGCCGCCTGGACAGGATCCGGGTAGCGGGTGCCACGGGCCTGACGCAGGGTGGCGATATGGTCGATATTGACGCCGAGCAGGATGCGGGGGGGATGCATGACACGATCCTTGGATATTCGGGAAGTCGGGAGGCAGGGCCCTTTTGGGGTCAGACCCCGGCCGGACCACCCTGCCCATCTTGGAGCACTACAGCAACGATATTACCCGCCGCCGGGGTCTGACCCCAAAAGGCCAGCCCGGCGCCGCTCGGCAAGCTGGCGCATCAGCTCCCGGGAGCGCAGCGGCCGGCTGCCCAGCAGCGGCGCCAGGGCCGCCCGGGTGACCGCCTTGGCCGGGCCGGCGAGCCCGGGGGCCTCCCAGTCGCCGGCGCCCAGCAGCCGCAGGGTGCGGCCATCCAGACCGGGCTGGCCGGGACGAAAGGCGCGCGTGGCCGGGTCCAGCACGTAGCGCGCCTGGGGATCCAGCTCGCCGCCCTCGGCGGTGGTGAAGCGCGGCATGGCGTCCAGGGCCTCGAGCAGCGAGACCTCCAGGCGCCGCAGCCCTCCGGCGCGGGCAGCAGGGAGCGGCAGCGCCTCGAGAAGCGCGGCATAGAAGGCGAACACCTCGGGTACCGGCAGCTCCACGTGCAGGGTGCGAGTCAGCAGCTCGTTGGCGTAGAGCCCGCACAGCAACCCCTCGCCGGCCAGGAGCGCCGTGGCCCCGCGGCTCTCCATCAACCGCAGGCGCTTGAGCTCCCCTTCGCCGACCCAGGTAACGTGCAGCGGCGAGAAAGGCTGCAGCCGCCCCCGGGAGCGTGAGCCGGGGCGCTGCACACCCTGGGCCACCGCCCTCACCCGGCCATGTGACAGGGTGAGGAGCTCCACCAGGGCGCTGGTCTCACGATAGGGGCGCTTATGCAGCAGGAAGGCGGGTTCGGGGGTCATTCAGTCGAGGTTGTAGCCCAGGCTCTTCAGGGCTCGCTCGTCATCGGACCAGCCGCTCTTCACCTTGACCCAGAGATTGAGCATCACCTTGGCATCCAGGGCGCGCTCCATGTCCAGACGCGCCTCGCGGCCAATGCTCTTGATGCGGTCGCCGTTCTCGCCGATCAGGATCTTCTTCTGGCCCTGTCGCTCCACCAGGATCAGGGCGCTGATGTGCACCACCCTGCCCTCGTCGCGGAACTCCTCGATCTCCACGGTCATCTGGTAGGGAAGTTCGTCGCCGAGCTGACGCGTCACCTTCTCGCGCACCAGTTCCGCGGCCAGGAAGCGCTGGCTCTTGTCGGTGACCTGATCCTCCGGAAAGAAGTGCACGCTCTCGGGCAGGTGCTTGGCCACTTCGGCCTCCAGCTCCGGCACGTTGGTGCCGTGCTTGGCGGAAATCGGCACGATGGCGGCGAATTCGCGCCGCGCGCCGACCTCCTCCAGCCAGGGCAGCAGGGTCGCCTTGTCCTGCAGGCGGTCGACCTTGTTGACCGCCAGAATAACCGGCGCCGTCACGTGTTCCAGGCGCTGCAGGACGATCTGATCCTCCTCGCTCCAGCGGGTGCGGTCGATGATGAACACTACGCAGTCCACGTCGCGCAGGGCCTGGGTCGCCGCCTGGTTCATGAAGCGGTTGATCGCCTTGTTACGATCCTTGGCCATGATATGCATGCCGGGGGTGTCGACGTAGATGAACTGCGTCTCCCCCTCGGTCTTGATACCCCGCACCTGGTGGCGAGTGGTCTGGGGACGCCGCGAGGTGATGGAGATCTTCTGGCCGAGGATACGGTTCATCAACGTCGACTTGCCGACATTGGGGCGACCGACGATGGCCACGAAGCCGCAGGTCTGGGTCATGGTCGTGCTCCCTGTACGTTGGCCCTGACGGGTTCAAGCAGGGCCAGGGCCTTCTCGGCGGCCTGCTGCTCGGCGTGGCGCCGGCTGGCGCCCTCACCGGTGGTGTGTTGGTCGAGCATCTCCACGTGGCAATCCACGGTGAAGGTCTGGGAGTGGGCCTCGCCCTCCACGTTGACCACCTCATAGCGAGGGAGCGGAAGCTGGCGCGACTGCAGAAACTCCTGCAGGCGGGTCTTGGGATCCTTCTGGGTATCCTGCAGGCTGGTGCCTTCCAGCCGCGCGGCGTACCAGGAGAGCACGCGAACGCGCACCGACTCCATGCCGGCATCCAGGTAGATGGCGCCGATCA
This sequence comes from Halomonas sp., assembly GCA_003560175.1. Classification (GTDB taxonomy): domain Bacteria; phylum Pseudomonadota; class Gammaproteobacteria; order Pseudomonadales; family Halomonadaceae; genus Halomonas. Next base: position 3,370 of record PWIZ01000198.1, read on the forward strand.
CGGCCTCCACGGCATCCGCCAGGATCGACTCGCGGCGATGCCCGCCGCTCTTCATCTCGCCGGAACCGAGCCTCAGGTGCTCACCGAACTCCATCTCGCGGGCCAGCTCGGCCAGGGTCTGGCCCTTGACCAATCGCGCCCGCAGGCGCGAGAGCTGCCCTTCCCGTGCTTCGGGAAAGCGCCGAAAAAGCGCCTCGGCGATCACGAAGTTGACGATGGAGTCGCCGAGGAACTCGAGGCGTTCGTTGTTCTGCCCGCCGACGCTACGATGGGTCATGGCCAGCTCCAGCAGGGCGGGATCCCTGAAGGCATGGCCGAGGCGTCGGCTGAAAGCGTTGAGGGAGTTGCTCACGAATATCCTGTTATCTGATGACTTGTCGGCACTGATGTGGGGCTCACTGAATGCGACGCACGCTGGTGAAGCTTGGCAGGCCGCCATCCCAGCTCATCCACACCGCGAAGGCACGGCCGACGATGTTCTCCTCCGGCACGAATCCCCAGTAGCGGCTGTCATTGGAGTGATCGCGGTTGTCGCCCATGGTGAAATAGTGCCCCTCGGGCACCACCACCTCACGCATCTGCGGGCCCGGGTCTCGAGGATTATTGTAGATCCGGTGCTCGAGCGCGCCCAGCTGCTCGGCCAGCAGCAGCTCGTTCGGGGCGCCCGCGGGGCCCTCCTCCAGCAGCCGCTTGGGAACCGGCTCGCCATTGACGTAAAGCTGCTTGCCCTCGTAGCGCAGAGTGTCACCAGGCAGGCCCACCACCCGCTTGATGAAATTCACCGCGGGCTCGTTGGGAAAGCGGAACACCATGACGTCGCCACGTTCCGGCTCGTTGAATTCGACGATGCGGGTATGCACCACCGGCAGGCGCAGGCCGTAGGTAAACTTGTTGACCAGGATGAAGTCGCCCACCTCCAGGGTCGGGCGCATCGACCCCGACGGGATCTGGAAAGGCTCCACCACGAAACTACGCAGTACCAGCACCACCAGCAGCACCGGAAAGAAGGAGCGCGAGTAGTCCACCGGCCAGGGCTCCTTGAGCACCTTCTCGCGGGCGATGGGGTCAAGCCCTTCGGTGGTGCCGGCCTCGGCGTTGGCCGCGGCGCGGCGGCGGGCGGGACGCCACCAGAGGAGGTCCAGCAGCCAGATAAAACCGGTGATGGCAACGGCCACCACCAGCAGTAGGGAGAAGTCCATGGGGTTATGTATTCCTAGCGTTTGATATCAGTCATTGACCCTGAGCACCGCAAGGAAGGCATCCTGGGGGATCTCCACCCGGCCGACCTGCTTCATGCGTTTCTTGCCCGCCTTCTGCTTCTCCAACAGCTTCTTCTTGCGGCTGACATCACCACCGTAGCACTTGGCGGTAACGTTCTTGCGCAGCGCCTTGACGGTGGAGCGCGCCACCACCTGGCCGCCGATGGCCGCCTGAATGGCCACGTCGAACATCTGGCGCGGAATCAGCTCCTTCATCTTCTCCACCAGCAGCCGGCCGCGACCGTGGGCATGGTCGCGGTGGATGATCACCGCCAGGGCATCGACCTTCTCGCCGTTGATCAGCACGTCGAGGCGTGACAGCTTGGCCGCCTGGAAGCGCTCGAAGCCGTAATCCAGGGAGGCGTAGCCCTTGGAGATCGACTTCAGGCGGTCGAAGAAGTCCATCACCACCTCGGACATCGGCAGCTCGTAGGCCAGCTGGATCTGGCTGCCGAGGAACTGCATGTCCTTCTGGGTGCCGCGACGGTTCTCGCACTCGGTGATCACGTTGCCGACGAACTCCTGGGGCACGAGAATGCTGGCCCGCACGATCGGCTCACGCATCTCCTCCACGTCCGCCATGTCGGGCAGCTTGGAGGGATTGGAGACGTAGGTGACTTCGTCATTCTTGAGCGCCAGTTCATAGACCACCGTCGGCGCCGTGGTCAGCAGGTCCAGGTTGTACTCGCGCTCGAGACGCTCCTGGATGATCTCCATGTGCAGGGTGCCGAGGAAGCCGACCCGGAAACC
>PWIZ01000124.1 GCA_003560175.1 Halomonas sp.
ATCACAGATATAGACGGACGGGCCGGCAATCAGCTTGCGCACCTCGTTCTGATTCTTGCCGCAGAACGAGCAGTAAAGCAGCTTGCCGCCTTCGTCCTTGCCTTTGCCGTCGGCCATTCGCTTACCTCTTCTCAGTTGGCCCGGCGCACAGGGCGCCCGGCCGGGCTCACATCGGCAGCAAAGGCTGCCGGAGAACGGTGTCAGGGCGTGATAAAAATCACGCTATCAGGATGTGGGCCGCTTATCCAGCACCGCATCGATCAGTCCATAGTCGGCCGCCTGCACGCCATTCATGAAGTTGTCGCGGTCAGTGTCCCGCGCGATGGTGTCGATGTCCTGGCCAGTGTGGTGGGCCAGGATAGTGTTGAGCTTGTCGCGGATGCCGAGGATCTCACGGGTGTGGATCTCGATATCCGAGGCCTGGCCCTGGTAGCCGCCCAGCGGCTGGTGAATCATCATCCGCGAGTTGGGGAGGCAGAAGCGCTTTCCAGCGGCTCCCCCCGCCAACAGGAAGGCACCCATGCTGGCTGCCTGGCCGATACAGACGGTGGAGACATCGGGCTTGATGAACTGCATGGTGTCGTAGATCGACATGCCCGCCGTGACACCCCCTCCAGGTGAATTGATATAGAGGTGGATGTCCTTATCCGGATTCTCGGATTCCAGGAACAACAGCTGGGCGACGATCAGGTTGGCCATGTAGTCTTCCACCGGACCCACCAGGAAAATCACACGCTCCTTGAGCAGGCGGGAGTAGATGTCGTAGGCCCGCTCGCCGCGTGCGCTCTGCTCAACCACCATTGGCACCAGGCCGCCGGCGTTGTGGATCTCGAACTCGTTGCTCATCTGTGTGACGTCCTTGCATCCGAAGAATGGAAGCGGCTGAGTGGGCGCGACGCTCGCCGGCACGCCCACCGGGAATAGATGAGGGATCAGGCCTTGGTTTCTTGCTGGCCCTCTTCCTCGCTCTCTTCCTCTGCATCGGCCTCTGCCTGCTGCTGAGCAGCGGCCAGGACCTCCTGATAGGTCATGGTGACATCCTTGACGCTGGCCTGCTCGAGCAGCTTGTCGACGGCCTTCTCTTCAAGGATGGCAGACTTGACCTGGGTCTTCATCTGATCGTTGCCCATGTAGTACTCGACCACCTGGGACGGCTCCTGGTACTGCTCGGCGAGCTCCTCGACCTTGGCACGGATCTCGTCGTCGGTGGCATCGAGCTCACCGGACTTGATCACCTCGGCCAGCAACAGGCCGACCTGGACGCGGCTCTTGGCCTGTTCGGCGAACAGCTCGTTGGGCAGCTGGGAAACATCGAAGTCCTCGCCCAGACCGAACTGCTGAGCCGCCTGGCGCTTGAGGCCGTCGGTCTCCTGCTGAATCAGCGACTGCGGCACCGGAATCTCGTTGGCCTTCTGTAGCGCGGCCAGCACCTGCTGTTTGACACGATTGTCGACGGCCTGCTCGGCTTCGCGGGTCATGTTCTTCATGACCTCGGTGCGGAACTTGTCGAGATCACCATCATCGACGCCAAACTTCTTGACGAACTCGGCGTCCACCTCGGGCAGAGCCTGGCCCTGCACGACATGGAGCTTAACCTTGAAGGTCGCTTCCTGGCCGGCAAGATGCTCGGCCTGGTAATCCTCGGGGAAGGTGACCTTGATCTCCTTCTCCTCGCCGGCCGCAGCGCCCACCAGCTGCTCTTCGAAGCCCGGAATGAAGCTGCCGGAGCCCAGCACCAAGGTGTGGCCCTCGGCGCTACCGCCCTCGAAGGGCTCGTCGCCCAGGAAGCCCTGGAAGTCTAGAGTCACCTGATCACCCTCTTCGGCGGTGCGCTCGACGTCTTCCCAACCGGCATTCTGCTTGCGCAGGGTCTCGATCATCTCGTCGACGTCGGACTCGACCACCTCGACCACCGGGCGTTCTACCTCAGCACCCTCGATGGAGGAAAGCGTGAACTCCGGATAGACCTCCAGGGTCGCCACAAACTCGAGATCCTTGCCCGCCTCGTTGACGGTGGGCTCGATCTGGGGAAAGCCTGCCGGGTTGAGTTCGTTCTCGGAGATGGCACGCACGTAGCGCTCGCGCATCACTTCGCCCACCACCTCGTTGCGCACGTCGTGGCCGTAGCGCTGACGGATCACCGACATCGGCACCTTGCCCTTACGGAAACCGTCGATGCGAACATTCTTGGCGGCATCATTGAGACGGGCATTGACAGCCTCGTCGATCTCGGCGGCCGGCACCTGGAGGGTGATGCGGCGTTCGATCTGGGAGGTCGTATCGACGGAAACTTGCATGAATTGTCCTCTACCGACTGGGGGCGTTGTGTTGAAGAGTAAAAAGACCAAGGGTGGGATTTTATGAATCCCGCCCGGCACTGGCAAGCGCCATGCCCCATTGATGGGGACTTCGTGAGCTTTTACAAGAGCCGCTCGGCCGGAACAGCCGACATCGAGCACAAACGACCAGAAACGAAAAAATCGCCGGCTCGTGGAGCCCGCGTCAGAACAGGTAACAACAAAAAAGAGCAAAAACGATTGAAGGTCATCAAGGAGTGGGGTGGATGATGGGGATCGAACCCACGACCACCGGAGCCACAATCCGGGGCTCTACCACTGAGCTACACCCACCACTGCCTTGAACGCCTGTCGAAGTGGGGTGGATGATGGGGATCGAACCCACGACCACCGGAGCCACAATCCGGGGCTCTACCACTGAGCTACACCCACCATATCGACAGCTGCTCAACCGATATCTGCTACCGCGCCGCAGTTGGCGCGCCCAGCAGGACTCGAACCTGCAACCTACGGCTTAGAAGGCCGTTGCTCTATCCGATTGAGCTATGGGCGCATTCTACTCTTCAGGCGGCTGTGACGCAACCCACAAATCCCTATTTATGCAAATCATTCAATAGGTTGTGGTCGGAGTGGAGGGATTCGAACCCCCGACATCCTGCTCCCAAAGCAGGCGCGCTACCAGGCTGCGCTACACTCCGTTACATCCAGACTCACCTGACGCCGCCGCAGGGGCTTTGTCGAGCGATGCGTATTCTACGTGACTTTCCCCCGCCGTCAAGCACCTGGATCACCGTTGTTGCGGCATCATGCTTTGTTTCGCCGACGGGGCATGCGAAAATCGCGCTTTCTTCATTCACAGGCCGGCCTTGAACCTGCCCGGCCCATCCAGCCACCAGAGGAAGCGCGATGTCCGCCCAACTGATCGATGGCAAGTCCATAGCCGCCCGAGTCCGCCAGCAGGTCGCCCGCCAGGTCAAGGCACGCCGCGACGCCGGGGGCCGCGCGCCGGGGCTCGCCGTGGTGCTGGTGGGCGAGGATGCCGCGTCGGCGGTCTACGTGCGCAACAAGCACAACGCCTGCGTCGAGGCCGGCATCGAATCCTTTAGTCATACGCTGCCCACCGAGACCTCCCAGCATCAGCTCGAGGCCCTGGTGGACCAGCTCAATGATGACCCGGCGGTGGATGGGATCCTGGTTCAGCTGCCGCTGCCCGCCCATCTCGATGCCCGGCCGATCCTCGAGCGCATTCGTCCCGACAAGGACGTGGACGGCTTCCACCCCTACAACCTGGGACGCCTGGCCCAGCGTCTGCCGATGCTGCGTCCCTGTACGCCCAAGGGGGTGATGACGCTGCTCGAGCAATCAGACCTCAGGGTGCGCGGGCTCGACGCCACCGTGGTCGGCGCCTCCAACATCGTCGGCCGCCCCATGGCGCTGGAGCTGATGCTGGCCGGCTGCACCACCACCGTCTGCCACCGCTTCACCCAGAACCTCGAGGAGCACGTGCGCCGCGCCGACCTGCTGGTGGTGGCGGTGGGCAAGCCGGGACTGGTCAAGGGCGAGTGGGTCAAGGAGGGTGCCATTGTCATCGACGTGGGCATCAACCGCATGGAGAATGGCCGCCTGATGGGCGATGTGGACTTCGCGGCCGCCGCCGAACGCGCCAGCTGGATCACGCCGGTGCCCGGTGGCGTCGGCCCCATGACCGTTGCCACCCTGCTGGAGAACACCCTGCAGGCCGCCGACATGCACGACGCTACCTAACACGCTGACACCACCAGGAACTGCTATGCAACGCATCGGTATCATTGGCGCCATGCCCCAGGAGGTCGAACACCTCGCCTCCCTGCTGGAGGACCGCGAGACGCGTCACCATGTCGGCTCCACCTTCCACCGTGGATGGCTGCACGGCGTCGAAGTGGTGATCCTGCAGTCGGGCATCGGCAAGGTGAACGCCGCCGTGGGCACCACCCTGCTGCTGGACATCTACCGGCCCGAGGCGGTCATCAATACCGGCTCGGCCGGCGGCTTCGGCGAGGGTCTCGAGATCGGCGATATCGTGGTCTCGAGCGAAGTGCGCCACCACGATGTGGACGCCGTGGTGTTCGGCTACGAGCATGGCCAGGTGCCGCAGATGCCGGCCGCCTACCTGCCCGACCCCCGCCTGGTGGCCATCGCCAGGGAGTGTGTGGAGTCGCTGGGTGAGGTCAAGGTCGTGGAAGGCCTGATCGCCACCGGCGACGTCTTCATGGCCTGCCCCAATCTGGTGGCGCAGACCCGCCGGCGCTTCCCCACCATGCTCGCCGCTGAGATGGAGGCCGCCGCCATCGCCCAGACCTGCCTGCTCTACGACTGCCCCTTCGTGGTGATCCGCGCGCTCTCCGACATCGCCGGCGGCGGCGACAACCACCTCTCCTTCGATGCATTCCTGGAGAAGGCCGCGACCCACTCCGCCCGGATGGTGGAGGCGATGGTCATGCGCCTGGCCCGACTGCCCGCGGAGCAAGCCGACGATGCGCTGGCCGAAAAAGTCTAAGCCGCGCCAGCCAGGCCGGTTGCCGCATCGGTGGGGGCCGGCGCTGCTGATGGCCTGCGCGCTGCTGGCCGGCTGCGGTGCCTCACACCTCGACAACCGCCTCGCCCCGGTGGTGCCGGCGGCAACCGAGGCCCCGTCGCTGGCCTTCGATGCGCTTCCCGAGCAGACCTACACGCCTGACGACTGGCCCAGCCCCCTGAGGGCCGAGGTGCTGCTCCCCAGCTCGGCGAGCGATGCGCTACGCCCCGCCGCCCTGTTGGTCCATGGCGGCGGCTGGCAGAACCGTACCCCAAGGGACATGGCCAGCATCGCCGAGCAGCTGGCCGAACGTGGCTTCGTGACCGTCAATATCGAGCATCGCTTCGCTCCGGAGTACCGCTTCCCCGCCCAGCTGCACGATCTCCAGCAGGCCATGGCCTGGCTGCACGCCAACGCCGAGGCGTGGCGGGTGGATACCGATCGCGTTGTCGGCGTCGGCTTCTCCTCCGGCGCCCACCTGGTCAGCCTGCTGGCCC
>PWIZ01000003.1 GCA_003560175.1 Halomonas sp.
AGGAAGCCCTGTGCCGAGAGGCCGGAGACCACCAGGTCGGCACTGCCGTCATAGAGCATTTCGATGCCGCCGTTGAGCACCGTCTCGTGAAGCTGGACTCTCACATAGGGGTAAGCCTCGGAAAAGTCGTCGAGCGCCCGAGCCAGGGCGTCGGAGGGAAAGACCTGGTCCACGGCGAGCACCACTTCCGCCTCCAATACCTCTGCCAGGCGCCCGGCCACGTCTTCCAGGGCCGCCGCGCTCTCGATCAGTTGGCGGGCACGGCGCAGCAGCATCTCGCCGGCCTCGGTCAGGCGCACCTGGCGGCCAACCGGCTCAAGCACCTGGACGCCAAGCAGCTCCTCGAGCTTGTGCACCGCGTGGTTGAGGGTGGAGGGACTCTTGTGAATCGCCTCGGCGGCGCGGGCAAAGCCACCGTGGTCGACCACCGCCGCCAGCATCTGCCATTGGGCCAGGGTGACACGTGACATTTCGATAACCTCGAATGAATCAAGCGAAAGACTGCGCTTAATTTTCGAAAAATTCGGCCTAAAATGCTAGTCAAAGCAACACAATATTTGTCACAGCATCTGGAGGCTCCTGTCATGACAACTTCCACGCTTCGTCGGGTCGAAAGCCTGCAGCCCAGCCGGCCCAGCCAGGATGGCGATGGCGTCAAGATCAAACGGATTCATGACTTCGGTGGCGGGCTGGACCCCTTCCTGATGCTCGACGAACTCGGTTCCGATCGTCCGGACGATTACATCGGCGGTTTTCCGCCCCACCCTCACCGCGGCATCCAGACCCTCACCTATGTGATCCATGGCGGCCTGACCCATGAAGATCACCTGAATCACTCGAGCACGATCAATGCTGGCGACGCTCAGTGGATGCATACCGGACGCGGCATCATCCACTCCGAGATGCCACTCACCGACAGCCAGGGCCTGCACGCCTTCCAGCTGTGGCTGAATCTGGCCGCCAGCGAGAAAATGAGCCCGCCGCAATACCGCGACGTGCGCGGCAGCGAAATGCCTCGCCTCGCCGGCGGCGGCGTCGAACTGATCGCCCTGGGCGGACGCTGGACACGCGTCGATGGCGAGGCTATCGAGGGACCGCTTGACGCCCTGGCCGGCAGCGGCGGCGTTGCCCATATGAAGCTGTCGGCAGGTGGCGAACTGGTCCTGCAGAGTGACGACGCCACCCTGCTGGCCTATGTGTTCGAGGGTGAGCTGGCGGTGGGTGACGCCCTAGTGCCGGCGGGCCACCTGGCACGGCTGACCCCCGGCGACCACCTGGCGCTGGCAAGTACCACGGGCGGCCAGGCCCTGCTGCTGGCGGGCACCCCCCACCGCGAGCCCGTCGCCCACTACGGCCCCTTTGTGATGAACAGCCAGGCGGAGCTTCAGCAGGCGCTGCGCGACTATCGCGACGGCACTTTCACCGGGTGATCACAATATTCGTGGCCTGGGTTGATTTTCTGGACCCGCCCGGGTTTTAATAACAATCAGTAACAAATAAAGTCATCAGCTTCTCCTGCACGGCACAATCCAGCCGCGGGAAGTCTTACTGTGCGCATGTACAGGCTAGGCATGCAATACGTCATGGGTTATTGTTCTAAGGCCTTTTTTCTCTTTTCCATTATTCACTGGCCTTTACTCATGCTGCGGATCCTTCATTCGCTGCCCCGCACGCACAAGCTATTACTGTTACCGGTCGCCACCATGGTTACAGTGCTGGGCGCACAGAAAATTGTCACCACCTACCAAGATGTCCAGCGCGAACAGCAGACGCTCGACACCGTGGTTGTTCCTCTCGAGGTCGATGCCAGCCCTGGCCTTCCTTCACTCAGTTTCCACCGCAGTCCCCTTGGCGATGCCATCGAGATCGCCAGTCAGGCATTGGACGCCACTCGCCAGCATATGCCCTTGGCACATCTCGTGGATGGCGAGGCTCTCGATCTGGACTTGATCGATACGGCCAACGCTTCAGCCGGTGGCGATCTACCGCTGGCACTGACTCGGCCCACCACCCGCCAGCCTGAAGCCGACCTTGCCAAAGCGCTCCCAACCGACACCCTGCTTGATCAGGGCGCCATCCATATGGCGGTGGTGGTGGGCACCATCGGCAGCGGCATGCTCGACCATGACGGCACCCTGTTGGCCGACGCCACCTCCTACGAGCCGGTGTCGGATGAGGAGCTCGGTCTGTTCAAGAATGGACCCGTGATCCTCGAGCAGGAGATCGCCGCCACCAAGCCATTTGTTCCCGAGTGGCAAAGCTACACCGTCAAACAGGGTGACACCTTCGCGGTAATGGCCCAGAACCACCTTGGCATGGGCTACAGCGAGGTCATGAATCTCCTCGAGGAGCTGCCCGACAAGAATGCCCTCGTTCGCTGGCGTGTCGGCCACAGCTTCGACTATCAGCTCGACGAGGACGGCAAGCTGCTCGCCATGCGCATGATGCGCGACGCCCGCTCAGGCTTCCTGGTCGAGCGCGACGACAGCGGCTTCGATGTCGCCACCATCGAGCGCACCGGCGAGGCTTCCCAGCGGCTCTTCGCCGGTACGGTCAGCGGCAGCTTCACTCGCTCCGCCCAGGCCACCGGCCTCTCCAGTGCCGAAATCAGCGAGCTGTCTCGCGTCCTCGGCAAGAAGCTAGACTTCCGCCGCGACACCCGTCGCGGCGATCGTTTTCAGGTGCTGGTGGAGTCCGACATCATCGATGGCTCCAGCTTCGACCCGCGGGTGCTGGCCGTGCATTACGAGGGAGAGCGTCTGGACCTGACCCTGGTCCGCAACGCTTCCGACAACAACTTCTACACCCCGGACGGTGAGAGCCTCGATCCGGCCTTCGAGCGCTATCCCTTCGAGGGCAGCTACCGCATCAGCTCCAGCTTCAATCCAAATCGCAGGCACCCGGTCACCGGCCGCATCAGCCCCCATCGCGGCACCGATTTCGCCATGCCCATCGGCACGCCGATCATCGCGCCCGCGGATGGTCGCGTGGAGAAGGTCGCCAACCACCCGACCGCCGGGCGCTACATCGTGGTCCGCCACGACAACGGCTATCAGACCCGCTACCTGCACCTCTCCCGCCCGCTGGTCAGCCGCGGCGATCGTGTCACCATGGGTGAGCGCATCGCACTCTCCGGCAACACCGGCCGCAGCACGGGCCCGCACCTGCACTACGAGATACTGGTGAACAACAGCCAGGTCAATGCGATGAACGTGGACCTCCCGGAGAACAAGAGCCTCTCCGGCGAGAAGCTGGTGGCCTTCCAGCGCCAGGCCCAACCGCTGCTGGCGACCCTGCAGAGCGGCAACACCGGCACAGTGGTGGCAAGCCGTCGCGGTGACGACGAGGGCTGAGCCCTCGCCCGACACCACCCAGCGCCCCGCTCTTCAGCGGGGCGCCGTGGTTACGGCCGCTGGCCATTCGCTGCTGACTCTCTCTCCAGAGACGGAGATATCGCTTGTCCTCGCCCCATGCGCGCCGCACTCAACCCGCCCCCCCTCCCACGAACCGCCTAGCGGCCTTCTTCGGTGTCTTTCGCTACAGCCGCCGGGCGCTGACGCTGGTCTGGCAAACATCGCGGCCGCTGACCATCGGACTGGCGCTGTGCACACTGGTGGCCGGCGTGCTGCCGGCCGTGGCGGCCTGGATCGGCCAGCTGATCGTCGACGCCGTGGTCGCAGCCATGGCCTACCATCGCGAGACCGGCGCCTCTCTCACCGTCGAGAGCGCCTGGCCGGTGCTGCGTTACGTGTTGGCCGAGGCCGGGGTGATCGCCGCTATCGCCATGGCTCAGCGCGGCCTGTCTGCCCAGCAGTCACTGTTGCGCGCCCTGCTTGGCCAGAAGGTCAATGTGATGATCCTCGAGAAGGCCGGCACCCTCAGCCTGGCCCAGTTCGAGGACTCCGAATTCTACGACAAGCTGACACGAGCCCGACGCGAGGCATCGGTCCGCCCGCTGGGGCTGGTCAACAAGACCTTCGGGCTGGCCCAGAACGGCATCTCGTTGATCAGCTTCGGCTTCCTGCTGGTGCAGTTCTCGCCCTGGGCCCTGCTGATCCTGATGGTGGGGGCGCTGCCGGTGTTCCTCTCCGAGGCCAAGTTCTCCGGTGACGCCTTCCGGCTGTTCCGCTGGCGCTCTCCCCAGACACGCATGCAGATGTACCTGGAGACGGTGCTGGCCCGTGAGGACAGCATCAAGGAGGTCAAGCTGTTCGGCCTGGAACCCCTGCTGCTGGAGCGCTACCGAAAGATTTTCGACACCCTCTACGGTGAGGATCGCCGCCTGACGCTCCGCCGTGAGAGTTGGGGCTTCGGCCTCGGGCTGATCGGCACCCTGGCCTTCTACGGCGCCTACGCCTGGGTGGTGGTAGAGACCGTCTCCGGCGGTTTGACCCTGGGCGAGATGACCATGTACCTGATGGTCTTCAAGCAGGGCCAGGCGGCACTCTCGGCGAGCCTGACGTCAATAAGCGGGATGTACGAGGACAACCTCTACCTCTCCAACCTCTACGAGTATCTGGAGCAGCCGGTGGCGACGCCGACCGGCACCCTGACCGAAGGCGCCCACCCCGGCGACGGCATTCGCTTCGACCACGTCGGCTTCACCTACCCCGGCGCCGAGAAACCCGCACTTTCCGGCATCTCGCTACACCTGCCTCCCGGCGAGAGTCTGGCACTGGTCGGCGCCAACGGCTCCGGCAAGACCACCCTGATCAAACTGCTCACTCGACTCTACGAGCCCGATGAAGGCCGCATTCTGCTGGACGGCAGCGACCTGCGCGACTGGGACATCCAGGCACTGCGCCGTCGCGTCGGGGTGATCTTTCAGGACTTCGTGCGCTACCAGCTCAAGGTGGGCGAGAACCTGGGGGCCGGCGACGTGATGGCCTTCGACGACGAGGCGCGCTGGCAGGAGGCGGCTCGCCGCGGCCTGGCCGACGACTTCATCGCCTCGATGCCCGGCGGCTACCACACCCAACTAGGGCGCTGGTTCAAGGGTGGCCAGGAGCTCTCCGGCGGCCAGTGGCAGAAGATCGCACTGTCGCGAGCCTACATGCGCGAGAGCGCCGACATTCTAGTGCTCGATGAGCCCACCGCGGCCATGGACGCCGCCGCCGAGGCCGCGGTGTTCGCCGACTTCCGCAAGCACAGCCACAACAAGATGACCATGCTGATCTCCCACCGCTTCTCCACGGTGCGTGCCGCCCACCAGATACTGGTCATCGACGGCGGCGAGATCCTCGAGCAGGGCGACCACGAGAGCCTGATGGCCGCCAATGGCCGCTACGCGCGGCTATTCCGGCTGCAGGCGAAGGGCTACGAATAGGC
>PWIZ01000173.1 GCA_003560175.1 Halomonas sp.
AAGTTGCGGTTGGAGGTGGAGGCACAGTGCTCGCCGGCGCCGAGCTTGTCGGCGTTCATGGCCAGGCACATGGAGCAGCCCGGCTCGCGCCACTCGAAGCCCGCCTCGGTGAAGATCCGATCCAGGCCCTCGGCCTCCGCCATGCGCTTCACCAGGCCGGAGCCCGGCACCACCATGGCCAGCTTGATGCTGTCGGCCACCTTCTTGCCGCGGGCCACCTTCGCCGCCTCGCGCAGATCCTCGATGCGCGAGTTGGTGCAGGAGCCGATAAACACCTTGTCGAGCCGGATATCGGTGATCTTCTGCCTCGGGGCGAGCCCCATGTATTGAAGCGCCCGGGTATAGCCGCTGCGCAGGGTGTCGTCGGTCTGCTCGGCGGGATCGGGCACCTCGCCCGAAATGCCGGTGACCATCTCGGGGCTGGTGCCCCAGGAGACCTGCGGCTCGATCTCGGCGGCGTCCAGCACCACCACCTTGTCGAACTCGGCACTGTCGTCGGAGACCAGGCCGCGCCAATCGGCCACGGCGGCCTGCCACTGCTCACCCGTGGGCGCGAAGGGACGCTCGGCGAGGTAGTCGATGGTGGTGTCGTCCACGGCAATCAGACCGACCCGGGCGCCGGCCTCGATGGCCATGTTGCACACCGTCATGCGGCCTTCCATGGAGAGGCCCTGAATGGCGCTGCCGGCGAACTCGATGGCGTAGCCGGTGCCGCCGGCGGTGCCGATCCGGCCGATGATGGCCAGCACCACGTCCTTGGCGGTGACGCCCACGCCGAGATCGCCCTCGACGCGCACCTGCATGTTCTTCATCTTCTGGGTCAGCAGGCACTGGGTGGCCAGCACGTGCTCCACCTCGGAGGTGCCGATGCCGTGGGCCAGCGCCCCGAAGGCGCCGTGGGTGGCGGTGTGGGAGTCGCCGCAGACCACGGTCATGCCCGGCAGGGTGGCGCCCTGCTCCGGGCCCACCACGTGGACGATGCCCTGGCGCGGGTCGTTGATGCCAAACTCGGTGATGCCGAACTCGTCGCAGTTGTCATCCAGGGTCTGGACCTGAATCAGCGACACCGGGTCCTTGATGCCCTTGTTGCCCTGGGCGCGCTCCTCCAGGGTGGTGGGCACGTTGTGGTCGGTGGTCGCCAGGTTGGCGTCGAGACGCCACGGCTTGCGGCCCGCCAGGCGCAGGCCCTCGAAGGCCTGGGGCGAGGTCACTTCATGGAGCATGTGGCGGTCGATATAGATCAGCGCGGTGCCGTCATCGCGCTCCTTGACGAGATGCTGCGACCACAGCTTGTCGTAGAGTGTCTGGCCTGCCATTTCGTTTCTCCCGGGCTCGAAGCCCCTTCATGTCATGTCCGGTCTCGGAATTGCACCACCGCCGCGGCTTTTCCGGGGGCAGACCTTCAAGGAGGCGCTGTGAATACTTCCCTGTACGCTACCGATGCCATCCCTGGCATAGGACCTCCTTTCCGGTCTGCCCCCGGCGCCGCTCACGCCTGCAACGGCTATCAGTCAGGCGATCGGGGCTATGGAAGAAGTCTCCCTCTCCTCGCCCATAAAATCAATTCATGTTATTTATGGATTGCATTCCTATCAGGAATGCTATGTCGGCTGACTCGCTTTGCTCGACGTGATCGCTGGAATTGGGCAGGAGCTGGTTTTTTGTGGGAGCCGATCTCCCACCAGTCCTTTCAAGCGCAGGCTTATCTAACACCAGTGGCGGAGGCATTATGGATACCCAGAGCCTGCAGGCCTTCCTGGCCGTGGCCGAGAGCGGCAGCTTCTCCCGGGCGGCGGAGCAGCTGCACCTCACCCAGCCGGCGGTCAGCAAGCGCATCGCTGTGCTCGAGACCCAGATCGATGCGCGACTGTTCGACCGCATCGGCCGAAGCATACGCCTGACCGAGGCGGGGCACCTGCTGCTGCCTCGCGCCCGACAGATCCTGGTGATGGTCGACGACAGCCGGCGGGCGCTGAGCAACCTCTCGAGCGATGTGGCCGGCAGCCTGACCCTGGCCACCAGCCACCATATCGGCCTGCATCGGCTGCCACCGCTGCTCAAGGCCTATACCGCCGCCCACCCCGAGGTGCGGCTCGACCTGCACTTCCTGGACTCCGAAGAGGCCTACCAGGGCGTACTGGACGGCAGCCTCGAGATCGCCGTGGTGACTCTCGCCCCCCAACCGGATGCGCAGCTCGAGGTGGTCCCGGTCTGGATCGACCGGCTCTGCTTCGTGTGCGCCCATGATCACCCCCTGGCGGAGGTGACACAGCCGACGCTGCAGAAACTCTGCGAGCATGACGCCGTACTGCCCGGCCCGCTGACCTTCACCCGGGGGCTGATCGAGGCTCGCTTCGCCGCGGCCGGCCTGCGCCTGCCGGTGGCGCTCTCCACCAACTATCTGGAAACCCTCAAGATGATGACGGCCATCGGCCTGGGCTGGAGCCTGCTGCCGGAGCGTCTGGTGGCGGGCGAGCTCCATGAGCTGGCCATCGACCACCCGCCGATCCACCGCCCGCTGGGGTTCATCGTGCACCGCAGCCGCACCCTCTCCAACGCCGCACGGGCCATGCTGGCGCTGCTCGAGGAGGCGCGGGAGACGGCGGCCAGGGCGTCCGGGGCGGTGACGGCCCCTTCAGAGCCGGCCCCCAAAGGCGCGGGAATTCGTTAGAATGCTTGGGTTTTTCGCCAGGAACCCCACCCCGTGCCAGCGCCCACTCCCTCGACCCCATCGCTTCGCCATGCCTGCGCCGGCGGACTGATCCTCGTCGGCCTCGGCCTGCAGGTGCTGCGCCTGGCCGGCCTACCGATCGCCCTGCCGGCGGTCAGCTATGCCTTCTGGCTGGCCGTGCTGCTGCTGTGGCCGGACCTCAAGCGGGGCAATCGGCGCCAGGCCGGCATCCTGGCAGGGCTGGGCCTGGCGCTGGCGCTGGTCGCCGCCCGGGGCTTTGGCGCCGAGATCGCCTGGCACCGGCTGCTGGACGGCAACAGCTATGTGGTCGCCATGCTGGTGGGGGTGAGCTTCATCGGCCTGATCGGCACCCGCCAGGGACGCACTGCTCCAGCCGGCAGCGCCATGACCGGGCGACGCGGCACGGCCAGCACCTGGCTCGGCGTGCACCTGCTGGGGGCCGTGCTGAACCTCTCCACGGTCTTCATGGTGGGGGATCGCCTGCGTCGCCACGGCGAGCTCTCCCTGCCGCAGCTGCTGGCGCTGAACCGCGGACTCTCCAGCGCCGCGCTCTGGTCACCCTTCTTCGCCTCCATGGGCGTGGTGATGACCCTGGCGCCGGAGATGAACTTCACGACCATCCTCTCCCTGGGCCTGCCGCTGGGGTTACTGGCCGGCACCCTGTCGCTGCTGGACCTCTCGAGGCGCTTCGACCTCTCCCGGGTGGCCGGCTATTCGCTCTCGCCAAAGAGCCTGTTGATGCCGGTGGGCATGGCCTCCCTGGTGCTGCTCTTTCACTACGGCCTGACTCCCGGGCTCTCCATCGTCAGCATCATCACCTTCCTGCTGCCGGGCGTCGCGGTGGCCAGCAACCTGCCCCGCGGGGCGGGCTGGACCCTGCGGCGAGTGCGCAGCCACACCCTGGAGCGATTGCCGGCCATGCGCGGCGAGATCTCGCTGTTCCTGTGTGCGGGCCTGCTCACCCAGGGGCTCTCGGCTCTGATCGCCGCTGCCACCGGCAGCGAGTGGCAGCTCTTCGCCCACTTCGGGGCGCCCCAGGCGGTCGCCAGCTTCCTGACCATCGTGGTCAGCGCCGTGGCCGGGCTGCATCCGATCATCGGCGTCTCGGTGCTGGCCTCGATGCTGGAGCTGTCGGGCAGCCGCCAGACCCTGTTCGCCTTCGTGGCGCTGGCCTCCTGGGCGGTGGGCACCAGCGTCGGCCCCCTCTCCGGCATCAACCTTTCTCTGCAGGGCCGCTACGGCGTCAGCGGCGGCACGATGATGCGCCACAACCTCGGCTATGCCGCCGCCCTCTCTGCCCTGGTGGTGGCGGGCATCGTGATGCTCGACGCCTGGCTATGACCCCCTACTGCGAGACCCGCCGGAAGTAGCGATGGCCGCACTGATGGCAGGGCTCGATGCGCGTCAGCGCGGGCAGATCCACCTCGGCGTCGCAGTGAACGCAGGCCATGCGACCGGGCACCGCCATCTCGCCCTCGCAGTAGTCCGCCTGAGCCGCCTCCAGGTCCTCCTCGAAGCGCTCGCGCTCCACCACGCTGCGATCGGCGATGGAGAGCAGCGACTCGCTGACCTTGCGCGACAGCGCCGAGAGGTCGATGCCCAGCCAGGTCGCCACGCTCTCGCCGCCGGCGCTGAGGTAGCGGCGCATGTCCTTGAGGTCGCGCTCCACCCAGGCGCGCAGCAGCGAAAGCTCGTCCTTGGTGAACTCCTCGAGCTCCGCCTCGAACTCCACGGCGTCGTCGAGATCCTGCTGCAGGTTTTCCCAGGTCAGCTCGTGGGCCCCCTCGCGCAGGCGTTCGAGCATGCGCTCGTACCCCTCGCGCAGGCGGTGGTCCCGTTGGGGTTGTTGCGACTCGCTCATGATCGTCTCCTTCTACTGGGGTGGCCCGGCCAGGCCGGGCGTAGCCGGACCCTGCCGTGCTGGGGTATCCTTGCCTACCATTTAGACGACTTCCTGCCGGTAGTTCAACGTCTTGACGCATCAAGCGCCACACGACCCTGACGCCGGACAAGCCCCGTTGACCCGCAAGGTACCCGTAGACAGCGATGGACGCACAGTACAAGCCCCAAGAGATCGAACGCGACGCCCAGCAATTCTGGGAGAAGAACCAGTGCTTCAAGGCGGTAGAGGATGCCAGCCGCGAGAAGTTCTACTGCCTGTCGATGTTCCCCTATCCCAGCGGCAAGCTGCATATGGGGCATGTGCGCAACTACACCATCGGCGATGTGGTCTCGCGCTACCAGCGCATGCAGGGCAGGAACGTGCTCCAGCCCATGGGCTGGGATGCCTTCGGCATGCCGGCCGAAAACGCGGCCATCCAGAACCAGGTCCCCCCGGCCAAGTGGACCTACGAGAACATCGACTACATGCGCGCGCAGCTCCAGGCGCTGGGCTTCGCCTACGACTGGAACCGCGAGTTCGCCACCTGCGATGTCAGCTACTACCGCTGGGAGCAGTGGTTCTTCGCCAAGCTGGTGGAGAAGGGACTGGTCTACAAGAAGATGTCCACGGTCAACTGGGACCCGGTCGACCAGACCGTGCTGGCCAACGAGCAGGTGATCGAGGGGCGCGGCTGGCGCTCCGGCGCCCTGGTGGAGCGCAAGGAGATTCCGCTGTGGTTC
>PWIZ01000184.1 GCA_003560175.1 Halomonas sp.
CGACCTGAGGCTGAAGCTGCAGGTACCAGCGATAGCGCAGGTTGTCCGGTGCCTGGCCCAGGTAGCGGCCGTTGCGGACGTGCTCGAGGGTAATTTCGATATCGCGATCATCCCGGGTGGGGAAGATCAGCTCGAAATCGAGTTTCTCGGGGTAGTGGTCTCCCTCCAAGTCCAGCACCACATCGCTGGTCAGCGGGTCGATACGCACGCTTGCTGCGATCCCCAGCTCGGCGGCGCGCTCCTGCTTGGCCAGCACCATGTTGATGGCCCGGCCATGCTCATAGTAGTCCTCCTGGACCATGCCGTCGGCGCTTCGGACCGCCATCACGGCCAGGGTGCTGCTGGCGCCGATCGAGACGAAGAGCAGGCCGAGCAGGAACCAGGGCCAGACTTGTTTGTACCAGGGGGTCACGGGGTGGGACATGTTATCTCCGGATTTCGCCGATGAAGCGGGTCTCACGCTCCAGAGCGATGCGTGGGTGGTCGTCGGCTTCGATACTCAGGGTAATGGGGTGGCTGGGGCGTTCGATCACCTCCGGGTCGACGGTGATCGAGACCACGGCGCGGCGGCTGTCTCCGGCGGGCACTGCGATGCGATCGGTGTCCAGGACCAGTCCCGGCAGGCCGGAGGCCTCCAGACGATAGACATGGTCCTCGCGGTCGAGGTTGCGCACCATCAGCACATAGACGTTGCTCAGGCGGCCATCGCGGGTGATCTGGTAGAGTTCGGTGCGTTCACGTTCCACCTCGAAGCCCAGCGGGGTGCGGTCTGCCACCGCCCAGGCGAATACCCCGATCATCACGATCAATGCCGCCAGGTAACCCATCAGGCGCGGACGCAGAATATGGGTGGGCTTGCCCTCCAGGGCGTTCTCGGTGGTGTAGCGGACCAGACCTCGAGGATAGCCCATCTTGTCCATTACGCTGTCGCAGGCATCGATGCAGGCCGCACAGGTGATGCATTCGTACTGCAGGCCGTCCCGGATGTCGATGCCGGTGGGGCAGACCTGCACGCAGAGGTCGCAGTCGATGCAATCGCCGTAGCCGGCCTCCCTGGCCTCGGCGTGGCTGAGATTCTTCTTGCGGGCGCCGCGGGGCTCGCCGCGGTCGGTGTCATAGGAGACGATCAGGGTGTCGCGGTCGAACATCACCGACTGGAAGCGGGCATAGGGACACATGTAGATACACACCTGCTCGCGCAGCCAGCCTGCATTAAGGTAGGTGAAGACCAGGAAGAAACCGGTCCAGAAATAGGACCAGCCGTGGGCCTGCAGGGTCGGTAGGTCGATGACCAGCTGACGGATCGGGGTGAAATAACCGACGAAGGTGACCCCGGTGGCCAGCGCGATCAGCAGCCAGATGGCGTGTTTGGTCGACTTTCGCCACAGCTTGTCGGCGCTCATGGGCTGGTTGTCGAGCTTGATGCGACGGTTGCGGCTTCCCTCCAGGCGGTGTTCGAACCAGATGAACAGGAAGGTCCAGACGCTCTGGGGACAGGTGTAGCCGCACCATACGCGGCCAGCGAACACCGTGATGAAGAACAGTCCGAAGGCGCAGATGATCAGCAGCCACGAGAGCAGCATGAACTCCTGGGGGTAGAAGGTGGCGGCGAAGATGTGGAACTCCCGGCTGGGAAGATCGAACCAGATGGCCGGACGATCCCCCCAGGGCACCCAAGGGAGGAGAAAGAAGGCCAGCATCAGGGCCCAGTTGGCGCTGCGCCTTACCTTCTGGAAGAGGCCCTTGATCTCCCGCATATAGATGTGGCGGCGGCTGGCGTACATCTCCTGTTGCACCTTCGAGCCGGGGGAGTGGTGCTCGACCGGTGACGGCGTGACATCGCGGGCAGGTATCTTGTCGCTCATGGCAGGCTCACGGCGGGAGGAGGGGAGGGCCAGCAGTGATGCTGGAAGTACCCATTGTATCGAGATGGCGAACCAACGAGAAAGGGTGCGACGTGGCGCCGCACCCTCAAGGTCATGCCGATAGGAGTGTCAGTCCCGGAAGCGCAGACTGTAGACGTAGGCGGCGACCAGGTGGACGCGCTCCTCGCCGATGTAGGCGGCCTGGGCCGGCATGTGGCCGTTGCGGCCGTTACGCAGAGTCTGACGCACGGAGTCTGCCACTCTCTGCCCCGGCCTCTGGTAGAGCCAGATATCGTTGGTCAGGTTGGGAGCGCCCAGGGCCTGGTTGCCGGTGCCGTTGGGCATGTGGCAGGCCGCACACACCGAGGCATAGGTGGCAGCACCCCGCTCGGCGCGTTCCTCGTCATGCTCGAGACTGGAGAGCGAGAGGGTGAACTGGGTGAGGTTCTCGATATTCTCCTCGCCGAGCTGCTGCCAGGAGGGCATCAGGCCGTTGCGGCCGCGGACCAGGCTGGTGACGATGTTATCCGGCTCGCCGCCATAGAGCCAGTCGTCGTTGGTCAGGTTGGGGAAGCCGTAGCCGCCCT
Source organism: Halomonas sp. (assembly GCA_003560175.1). Lineage (GTDB taxonomy): Bacteria > Pseudomonadota > Gammaproteobacteria > Pseudomonadales > Halomonadaceae > Halomonas. The sequence continues at coordinate 2,453 of PWIZ01000184.1, forward strand.
GGGCGTTGGAGCCGTGACACACCGCACAGTTGTTGAGGTAGATGCGCTCGGCCACCCGCATGGCTTCGGCGTCCTGGGCCAGGTCGGGGATCGGGATCTCTTCGTACTGGGCGAAGATCGGCGTGAAGCGCTCTTCGGCGCGGGCCACCTCCTCCTCCCACTGGCCTTCCTGGGTCCAGCCCAGTACGCCGGCGAAGTTGCCAAGCCCCGGGTAGAGCACCAGATAGCCCAGCGAGAAGATCACGGTGCCCACGTAGAGCTGGAACCACCAGCGCGGCAGCGGGTTGTCGTACTCCTCGATGCCATCGGCGGCGTGCCCGGTGGTCTCGACGTTGCCATCAGCGTCGGGAGTCTTGTCGGTCTTGCGGTTGGCGTAAAGCAGCCAGAAGGCAAAGCCGATGGAGCCCAGCGTAATGACGATGATCCAGGCGCTCCAGAACCCGGAAAGGGAGTCACCCCAGAGATTGTTCATGTGTTCCTGTCTCCCTTGCTCTTGCGGGAATCCGCCCCGTTCGGCGAGGCGCTCTTGTCACGGTTCGCGAGGTCATCATCATCGTCGGCGAAGGGCAGGTGGGCGGCCTCGTCGAAGTCCGGCTTGCGCCGCTTTGAGTAGGCCCACCAGGTGATGCCGATGAAGGCCACGATCAGCAGGCCGGTGATGATGCCGCGGAAGGTCCCGGTATCCATGATCAGCGGGTTCCCTCGAGCACGGTGCCCAGCTGCTGAAGGTAGGCGATCAGCGCGGTGATTTCCTGTTGGCCGCGAACTTCGCGGGTAGCGTCTGCGATGTCCTCGTCGGTGTAGGGCACGCCCATCATGCGCAGAGCCTCCATCTTCTTGGGCGTGGCGTCGCCATCCAGCGTGCGCTCGAAGAGCCACGGGTAGGAGGGCATGATCGATTCGGGCACCACGTCACGCGGGTTATACATATGGGCGCGGTGCCAGTCATCGCTGTAACGACCGCCGACGCGGGCCAGGTCGGGACCGGTGCGCTTGGAGCCCCACAGGAAGTTGTGATCGTAGACAGATTCGCCGGCTACGCTGTAGTGACCATAGCGCTCGGTCTCGGCGCGGAACGGACGAATCATCTGCGAGTGGCAGCCGACGCAGCCCTCGCGGCGATAGATGTCGCGGCCTTCCAGTTCCAGGGCGGAGAGCGGGCGCAGCCCGTCTACCGGCTCCGTGGTCTGCTTCTGGAAGAACAGCGGCACGACCTCGGCCAGGCCGCCGAAGCTGATAGCCACCAGGATCAGCACGGCGAGCAGGCCGACGTTCTTTTCGATGATCTCGTGTTTCATTGGTGTCGGTATCCCCGGTTGCTCAGGCGGTCTGCGGAAGCGGCTGGCGAGCGTCTTCACCGCGCTTGACGGTCATGGTGACGTTATAGGCCATGATCAACATGCCCACGACCCAGCACAGGCCGCCGATCAGGCGCACGATGTAGCCGGGACCGCTGGCCTCGACGGACTCGATGAAGGTGTACATCAGGGTGCCGTCGGCGTTGATGGCGCGCCACATCAGGCCCTGCAGGATGCCGTTGACCCACATGGAGGCGATATAGAGCACGGTGCCGATGGTCGCCAGCCAGAAGTGGATCCCGATCAGACCCACCGAGTGCATCTCGGTGCGGCCAAATAGGCGTGGGATCAGGTGGTACATGGAACCGATGGTGATCATCGCCACCCAGCCCAGGGCCCCGGAGTGGACGTGGCCGATGGTCCAGTCGGTGTAGTGAGAGAGAGCGTTCACGGTCTTGATCGCCATCATCGGCCCTTCGAAGGTCGACATCCCGTAGAACGACAGGGCCACCACCAGGAAGCGCAGGGTCGGATCGGTGCGCAGCTTATGCCAGGCGCCGGAGAGGGTCATCATGCCGTTGATCATGCCGCCCCAGGAGGGTGCCAGCAGGATGATCGACATCACCATGCCCAGGGACTGTGCCCAGTTGGGCAGTGCGGTGTAGTGCAGATGGTGCGGGCCGGCCCACATGTAGACCATGATCAACGCCCAGAAGTGTACGATGGAGAGACGATAGGAGTAGACCGGGCGCTCGGCCTGCTTGGGCACGAAGTAGTACATCATCCCCAGAAAGCCGGCGGTCAGGAAGAAGCCCACCGCGTTGTGCCCGTACCACCACTGCACCATGGCGTCGATGGCGCCGGCGTAGATGGAGATGGAATACATGGCGGTGACCGGGATGGCGGCGTTGTTGACGATATGCAGTACAGCGACGGTCAGGATGAAGGCGGCGAAGAACCAGTTCGCCACGTAGATGTGGGAGGTCTTACGCTGCTTGATGGTCATCAGGAAGACGATGGCATAGCTGACCCACACCACGGCGATCAGGATGTTAATCGGCCACTCCAGCTCGGCGTACTCCTTGGTGGTGGTGTAGCCCAGCGGCAGGGTGATGACCGCCGAGAGAATCACCGCCTGCCAGCCCCAGAAGGTGAAGGCGGCCAACCTGTCGGACCATAGCCGGGTCTGACAGGTTCGCTGCACCACGTAGTAGGAGGTGGCAAACAGCGCGGAACCCCCGAAGGCGAAGATCACGGCGTTGGTGTGCAGCGGCCGCAGGCGGCCGAAGCTGGTCCAGGGTAGATCGAGATTGAGTTGCGGCCATACCAGTTGTGCGGCGAGGATGACACCGAGGAGCATGCCCACGATGCCCCACACAACTGTCATGATCGCGAACTGCCGAACTACCTTGTAGTTGTAGGTCGGGTGTTCAATTGCTGTGCTCATGTCAGGTTCCCATCGAACGCGGTAGCGGGTTGAAGCTGCGTCAGTTTGCCACGGACCCAGCGCCCCGA
>PWIZ01000008.1 GCA_003560175.1 Halomonas sp.
ACGGCACCACCGCCACCCTGCACGACAGCGCCTTTACCACCGTGAAGGGCGCGCCGGCCTATATCGGCAAGTCGCGGCGCTACCGGGTGACCCTGCCCCAGCACGGCATGGCCTGGTCCTTCGATGGCCATAACACCATCCAGACCCGCTGGATGATGGAGCATCAGCCATGAGCGCCGTCAGCCAAGCGCGCCCCTCCTGGGGGGGCGCACCGCTTCTGATGGGCGTCATTGTGTTGGCCTGGACCCTGGCCATCACCGCCGAGGTGACCGGCGAGGTGCAGTGGGTGCACCACCACCAGCTGATGGTGGACGGGATGGCGGTGTGGGCCAGCCTGGCGCTCTTTCTGGTGGCCTGGCAGGTGCATATCGCGGCGATGATGCTGCCCACGACCCTGCCCATGGTCGGGCTCTATCGCCAGGTGGCGGCGGGGCAGCCGCGTTCGCGCCTGGCACGCGCCAGCTTCCTGGTCGGCTACCTGGTCGTCTGGACCGCCTTCGGCCTGGCAGCGCTGGTCGTCATGGCCCTGCTGGAGGGCCTTGGGCAGCACTGGCACTGGTTGCACCCGCGGCCCGAGTGGCTGGCCGGCGGCACCCTGGTCCTGGCCGGGGCCTTCCAGTTCTCCGGCCTCAAGGAGCGCTGCCTGGACAAGTGTCGAGCGCCGCGGGCCTTCCTGCTCAGCCACTACCGGCGCGGCGTGGCCGGCGGCTTCGCCCTGGGGCTGCGCCACGGAGCCTTCTGCCTCGGCTGCTGCTGGGCGCTGATGCTGGTGATGGTGATCGTCGGGATCGCCAACCTGGCCTGGATGGCCCCGCTGGCCGCTCTGATGCTCTACGAGAAGGTGGGGCGTCACGGGGCGCGCCTGGCGCGCCCCGTCGGAGGCTTGCTGATCCTGCTCGGACTGCTGGTGATGGTGGATCCGGCCTGGCTGCCGAGCCTGGTATCCGATCACGGCCTGCATGCGAGTCATGGGCACGGTTCGCACTGAGGCAATTTCCTTGTCGACGAGCGGCGTGGCGGGGCCTGCAACGGGTTTCGTCGCGCCGCAGACGACGCATCACCTGTCCATGCCATGGTGACCCGTTGCCAAGTTGGCCTGCTTAGGCGAAGCCGCCGAGGGGGTCTCGGGTCGATACTTGTGTCCTCTCCATTATCAAGGAGGTCACCATGCAACATCTATCCGAGGTCAAGTCAGCAGCTCGCTCCGCGTGGGCGCGGGGCGACTATGATGCGATGATGCGCGCAGAGAACCTCTACGAGGTCGGTGCCCAGCTCGTGCGCAAGCTCGATATCGGTGCCAATCAGAAGGTTGTCGACGTCGCCTGCGGCAGCGGAAACGCCGCTATTCCGGCCGCACAGGCGGGCGCCCGAGTCACTGGCGTGGATCTCACCCCAGAGATGCTGGAGACGGCGCGCGCCCGCGCGGAGGAGGCCGGGGTCACCGTCGAGTGGGTCGAAGGCGATGCCGAGGACCTGCCATTGCCCGACGCCGAAGTCGACGTCGTGCTGTCGACGTTTGGCTGCATGTTCGCCCCCCGCCACGAGGTCGTTGCCGACGAGCTTGCCAGGGTGCTCGCGCCTGGCGGTCGACTCGGGCTGTGCGCCTGGACGCCCGACGGAGTGTTTGGCAACTTTTTCCGCATCGTCGCCGGCTACCTGCCTCCCGACCCGGCGTTCGTCGACCCACCCCTGGCCTGGGGTGACGAGAAGCAGGTCCGTGAGCTCCTGGAGGGCACCGGCCTTTCGCCTGGCTTCGAACGCGCCATCTGGGAAATCACCCACTCCTCGGTCGATGCGGCCGTTGCCTGCTACACGGATAACCTGGGGCCGGTCAATCTGGCCCGCGAGCTGGCCGCGTCCGAGGGTCGATGGCCTGACCTGGAAGCCGAGCTTGCGGACCTGTTCGCGCGATACAGAGCCCCCGATGGCCGGGTCGTGCTTCCGGCCGAGTACCTCGTTATCACCGGCCAGCGCCGGTGAGCGGAGCAGGTCACGGGAACGTCGCGGGCCGCCATGGCAGGCGCTCAAGGGCAGGATGACCGATGCAGCACCGCGACGATCCTCGCCTTGCCATGGTGCCTGCTAAACTGAGAGCGTCGCTTTGTGCAAGCCTGGCCGTCCCGCCCCCGTAAGCGGAACGGCCTTCCCGTCTTTGCTGAAGGGGTATTCAGGCCACAGGATCTCTCCATGACCGAGTCGTCATTGACCCAGGAGGCGGTTGCCGAAGGGTATCGCGCACTCGCTCAAGGTGGGTGGGTGAAGGCGCGGTCGTGCTTCGACTCGGTCCTGGCGCAACGCGATGATCCCGCTGCACTCGAAGGGTTGAGTTGGGTCTACTGGTGGCAGGAAGACCTTACCGCCTGCCTGGCAACGAGGGAACGTGCCTATCGCGTCTATCACGCCTCAGACGACCTCCTCGGGGCCGCCCGGATGGCGATGTGGATCGGTGATGATCACCTATGGTTCAGGGGCGTGTTCGCTGTTGCGGATGGGTGGTTCGCCCGGGCCCGGCGTCTCCTCGACGGACTGGACGAGTCTCCGGAGCATGGCTGGCAGGCGGTGTTCGATGCCTATCTGGCGCTGGGCAGCCGGCAACTCTCCGCCGCGCATTGGCTGGTGGGTGAAGCCCAGCGGATTGGCCGGGCGCACGGGGCGGTCGGGTTGCAGATGTTCGCTGTTGCCATGGAAGGGGTCGTGCTGCTGGAGCAGGGGAACATCGCTGCGGGATTGCGGTGTCTTGACGAGGCGACGGCGGCCTCGCTGGCCGGCGAGTACGAAGAGCTCGTGCCCGCGGTATGGTCGTGATGCCTGCTGCTCTCCGCCTGCGAGGAACTGGGTGACGACGAGCGTGGCTGGCAGTGGAGCCAGCAGATCACCGCGTTCAGCAACCGACTTGGTGTGCCGTTCGTGGTCGGAAACTGCCGCTCTCACTATGGTCGGATCCTCACCCGCCGAGGCTGGTGGCGTGATGCCGAGCGGGAACTCGTCACCGCTGTCGACCGACTCCCTCATGGCCCGCAGGCTTGGTATGGCGACGCCCTGGCCCGGCTTGGAGATCTGCGCCGCCGCCAGGGGCGTCAAACCGAGGCCCGACGTGCCTTCGAGGAGGCCGGCGAGCAATGGTTCGCGCAAGCTGGGCTGGCGGCGCTTCACCTGGAGGCGGGAGACGCCGCCGGCGCAGCGAAACTCGCCGAGCGTGCACTTCGTCAACTGCCGGAAGACAGTCCGAAGCGGGCGGATGCGCTCGAGATTGGCGTACGTGCCGGACTTGCGCTCGAGGCCCCTGACGAGGCGGCGGACCTCGCCCAAGAGTTGCGTTATCTCGCGGCGGCCATTGGCACCCGCTCCTTGGTGGCAACGGCAGGGGTATGTGAGGCGAGACTCGCGATCGCCGCCGCCGATGCCGAGCTTGCGGGACGACACTATGCCGATGCCATTGCCAGCTTCGACCGCGCCGGCATGCCTTTTGAGGCCGCGCTGGCGCGCCTCGAGCTGGCACAGGCGCTGGCATCGACCGCCTGCTCGGAACTGGCTGCGATCGAGGCACGCCGGGCATGGTCGGCGCTCGAGGAGCTGGGCGCTTCCCACGAGGCGGGTCGGGCGACCGCCCTGCTCGCTGAGCTGGCCGGGGACGACGCCACTCGAGAGCCGTGTCCGCTCACCCCGCGACAGGTAGAGATTCTGACATTGGCGGCAGAGGGCCTCACCGAATGGCGGATCGCTGAACGTCTGGTGCTGAGCGAGCACACGGTTCATCGTCACTTGGCCAACATCTACACTCGTCTGGACTGCTCCTCGCGTGCCGCCGCGGTTGCCAAGGCTAGTCGCCTCGGCATCCTGTAGCGGTGCTCTCATCTCGTCCCTGTCCTCGCCAGTCTGCCGATTGGCTGGCCGCGGCCGGCGTGGTATTGCTAGGCGTCGATATCATCATTGCAAGGAACCTCGCCATGCCCCAGCCCCCCGACTTTCCGCCGGCCAACCCCGACTATCGGACCGAGGTGGTGCGCATCTTCCAGGCGGCGCCCTTTATCCGGGCGCTGGGCCTCGAGGCGGAAACGATCGCGCCGGGACTCTGCGAGACCCGCCTGGTCGTGCGCGAGGACCATCAGCAGCAGGATGGCTTCGTGCACGCCGGCGTGCAGGCCAGCGTCGCCGATCACACCGCGGGAGCCGCCGGCGCCACCCTGATCCCCGCGGGGGCGATCGTGCTCACCGCCGAGTTCAAGATCAACCTGCTGCGCCCCGCCCGGGGGCCCGAGCTGCGTGGCAGCGCCCGGGTGCTCAAGCCCGGGCGTAGCCTGATCGTCGTCGAGTCCGAGGTCCACGGCGGCCCGGGCGCCGAGGCCCTGGTAGCCAAGGCCACGGTGACCCTGGCCGTGGTCACGCCCCGCCCGAAAGCGGAGGCCGCATGACCGCGATTCGATCCGCCGCGACCCTGGCCCTGGTGCGCGACAGCGCCCGGGGGATGGAGGTCCTGCTGCTGCAGCGCACCTGGCAGGCCGCCTTCATGCCCGGCTACTTCGTCTTTCCCGGCGGTGCCGTGGATACCCGCGACCCGGAGGTGCGGGCCTGCGCCTGCGGCCAGGAAGACGGCGCCATCAGCCAGACCCTGAGCCTCGACGAGGGCGGGGCCGACTACATGATCGCCGCCCTGCGCGAGTGCCTCGAGGAAGCGGGCGTGCTGCTGGCGGTGGACGGGCAGGGGCAGCCGCTGCGGGGGAACCACCCGATCCTGACCGAGGGGCGCGAGGCGCTGCGGCGCGAGGAGGTCGGCTTCCGCGAGCTGTGCGAGCGCCACGGCCTCGCGCTGCCGCTGGACCGGCTGGCCTACGTGGGCCACTGGGTGACACCGCCGGGGCCCCCGCGACGCTTCGATACGCGCTTCTTCGTGGCCCTGGCGCCGCCGGGGCAGTCGGCGAGCCACGACGGTTGCGAGACCATCGCCCACGCCTGGCTGACGCCCGCCGAGGCCCTGATCGAGTACCGTCATGGCCGGCTGGCGCTGGGCTATCCGACCCTGCGCACCCTGCGCCTGATCGGTGACTTTCCCGACGCCGAGGCGCTGCTGCGCCACGCCCATGCCAATCCGCCCATGTCACGCCCCAGCCGCCCCTGGCCCGCCCGCAGGGGCGGCGCCGACTGGCAGGTGGAGCCGGACGCCCCGGCCTATGCCGAGGTGTCTCGCCTGGACCCCTACCGTCAGGGCACCGCCAGCGCCGAGATCGTGCCGGGGCGGGCGGTGACGCTGGCCC
>PWIZ01000311.1 GCA_003560175.1 Halomonas sp.
CATCACCCCGTCGAGCAGAGCACCTCGGCCACCGCTGGCGGTCAGGCATCTGCCCATCCGTCGCCCCCCACCGGCATATTGCGCTGGCTGCTGACCACCAACCACAAGGAGATCGGCAGCCTCTATCTGATTTTCTCGTTGATCATGTTCTTCATCGGCGGGGTCTTTGCGCTGGTGGTGCGAGCCGAGCTGTTCCAGCCGGGGCTGAGCCTGGTCAGACCCGAGTTCTTCAACCAGATGACCACCATGCATGGCCTGATCATGGTCTTTGCTGCGGTCATGCCGGCCTTTACCGGGCTGGCCAACTGGATGATTCCGCTGCAGATAGGGGCGCCTGACATGGCCCTGCCGCGGCTCAACAACTTCAGCTTCTGGCTACTGCCGGTGGCCTTTATACTGCTGCTGTCGACGCTGCTGATGCCGGGGGGCGGCCCCAACTTCGGCTGGACCTTCTACGCGCCGCTGTCGACCACCTATGCGCCGCCGTCCACCACCTTCTTTATTCTCTCGCTACACATCGCCGGCATCAGCTCGATCCTCGGCGCCATCAATATTGTGGCCACCATCATCAACATGCGCGCGCCGGGCATGCGGCTGATGGACATGCCGATGTTTGTGTGGACCTGGCTGATCACCTCCTTCCTGCTGATCGCGGTGATGCCGGTGCTGGCCGGGGTGATCACGATGATGTTGATGGATATCAACTTCGGTACCCACTTCTTCAACGCCGCCGGCGGGGGTGACCCGGTGCTGTTCCAGCACCTGTTCTGGTTCTTCGGACATCCCGAGGTCTACATCATGATCCTGCCGGCCTTTGGCATCGTCTCGGCGATTATACCGACCTTCGCCCGCAAGCGGCTGTTCGGCTATGCCTCCATGGTCTACGCCACGGGGTCCATTGCCATCCTCTCCTTCCTGGTCTGGGCGCACCACATGTTCGTGGTGGGGCTGCCGCTGGCGGCCGAGCTGTTCTTCATGTACACCACCATGCTGATTGCCGTGCCCACCGGGGTGAAGGTGTTCAACTGGATCACCACCCTGTTCCGCGGCTCGATCAGCTTCGAGCCGCCGATGCTCTTCGCCCTGGCCTTCGTGGTGCTGTTCACCATTGGCGGCCTCTCGGGCGTGATGCTGGCCATCGCCCCGGCGGACTTCCAGTACCACGATACCTATTTCGTGGTGGCCCATTTCCACTATGTACTGGTCCCGGGGTCTGTGTTTGCCATCATGGCCGGGGTCTACTATTGGCTTCCCAAGTGGACCGGTCACTATCCCAACGTCAAGCTGGCCCATTGGCATTTCTGGTTGTCGGTGGTGGGTGTCAATCTGACTTTCTTTCCCATGCACTTCGCGGGTCTGGCCGGAATGCCACGACGGATTCCCGACTATGCGCTGCAGTTTGCCGACTTCAATATGGTGTCGAGCCTGGGCGCCTTCATGTTCGGTGCCTCTCAGCTGGTCTTCGTGGCGGTGGTGATCCTCTGCGTGCGCGGCGGCGAGAAGGCCCCGGCCAAGGCCTGGGAGGGGGCCGAGGATCTCGAGTGGAGCGTGCCGAGCCCGGCCCCGCTGCACACCTTCGAGACGCCGCCAACATTTCAGCGCCAAGAGCATTAAGCAGAACCTGGCCCAGGGCCACAGGAGGTGATCCATGACAGAGTCTGAACGCCGTTCTCCACCGGCCAATCCCGGCGTGCGCCGCACCGTAGTGCGTTCGGTGGCCGCCTTGGTGGGCATGTTCGCCTTTGCCTTCGCCCTGGTGCCGCTGTATGACGTCTTCTGCCGCGTTACCGGGATCAACGGCAAGGTAGATACCACTGCCCAGGCCATTGTTCACGAGGAGGTAGATGCCTCGCGCTACGTCACGGTGCAGTTCATTACCCGCAACGGGGCGGGGCTGCCCTGGAACCTCGAGGTGGAGACACGCCAGGTTCGCGTTCACCCGGGGCAGAGCACCGAGGTGGGGTTCGCCTTCCATAACGCCAGCAGCGAGGGTACCTGGGGGCGGGCGGTGCCCAGCGTGTCGCCCTCCAACGCTTCGCGCCATCTGCGCAAGGTGAGCTGCTTCTGCTTCGAGGAGCAGCACCTGGCGGCGGGGGAGCGCCTGGAATTGCCGCTGGTATTCCAGTTGTCCCGGAACCTGCCACCCGAGGTCAATACCGTGACCCTGGTCTACACCCTGTATCCGGTCACCCGAGACGAGGCGCCGCTTCAGGTCAGGGCGACTGCCGGCAAAGGAGATGAGGCATGAGTGGTGGCACCTACTACGTACCCGCAACCAGCAAGTGGCCGATACTCGCCTCCGTCTCACTGGGCGTAATGATGACCGGAATGGGCATGGTGCTGGTGCATGACCGGGGTACCCCGGTCATGGCGGTGGGCATTCTGGCGGTGCTGGTGGTGATGGCGCTGTGGTTTCGCGACGTGGTCCTGGAATCCCGTCAGGGTCTCTATGACGCCCAGATGGATCGCTCTTTCCGGCAGGGAATGGCCTGGTTCATCTTCTCCGAGGTGATGTTTTTCGCGGCCTTCTTCGGGGCGCTGTTCTACATCCGCACCTTCGCCCTGCCATGGCTCGACGGGGAGGGAGCCAAGGGCGTTGCGGCGCTGCTGTGGCCCGATTTCACCGCCAGTTGGCCGCTGATGAGCCCACCCGACTCGGCCGTTGCCGGCCCGGCCCAGACCTTCAGTCCCTGGCAGCTGCCGCTGGTCAACACCCTGATTCTGGTGGCCTCGAGCATCACCCTGACGGTGGCACATGAGGGCCTCAAGGAGGGGCATCGTGATACCACTCGCAACTGGCTGTTCGCCACACTGCTGCTGGCGGTCACCTTCATCGTCATCCAGGGCGTGGAGTACTACGAGGCTTACACCTACTACGGCATTACCCTGGAGGCGGGTATCTACGGAGCCACCTTCTTCCTGCTCACCGGCTTCCACGGCGCCCACGTGATCATCGGCGCCACTATTCTGGCTGTGATGCTGGTGCGCGTGCTGCGTGGCCATTTCTCGAGTGATAACCACTTCGGCTTCGAGGCCGCCTGCTGGTACTGGCACTTCGTGGACGTGGTGTGGATCGGTCTGTTCCTGTTCGTCTATGTCTTCTGATTCATGTCGTTGGCTCATGCCAGCCGACCCGGGCGGTAGGCGGTTCAGCCGCCCAGGCCGCCAGCGTAGAAGCCGTAGAAGAGCAGGCCCAGCAGGGTGGCGGCAAGCGCAACGCGCACCTTGAGTGAGACCAGCAGCCGGCGCGAGTTGGCACCGTCGCGAATCAGGAAGCCGGCACCGGCGGCGAGGCTCGTCAGCATGGCCAGGAACACCAGCGCGATCAGGACCTTAAGCAGCATGGAACACTCCTTTGACGATTCATCCTCCCAGCATGCCCGTCGCGGCCCATGGCGGCAACGGTTGTGGTGGATGCTGTGGGCTCCCTTGGTGGTACTGGGACTCTTCCTTGGGCACTGGCAGTGGGATCGCGCCGCCGAAAAACGTGACTATCTGACGGCTCTGGAGGCGGCGCCTCACCTGGAGGCACCGCGCCAGCTTCCGCCAGATGGCAGCCACCTGACCCTGAGTGGGCACTATTTGCCGGAGTTGACCCTGTTTCTCGACAACCGCGTTCTCGATGGACGTCACGGTGTGGCGCCACTGACTCCGCTGCGTACCGATGATGATCGTGTGTGGTTGGTGCAGCGGGGCTTCCTGGCCAGCGGCGCCGGCCGCGAGACCCCCGAGGTGGCAACCCCCGAGGGTCGCGTGACCCTGAAAGGCCGCTGGCAGGTGGCGGGCAAGGGAACGCCGCTGTTCGGCCCCAACCGCGAGGGTCAGCGCTTGCAGCGGATTCAGCTTGATGCCTGGGAGATGCCGTTTGCTCATGATGGCTGGCTGCATCTCGAGGAGGGCCCGGGTCGCCTGGTGCCCTGGTGGACACCCAGCGTGATGCCACCCAGCCGGCATCTGGGCTATGCCGTGCAGTGGTGGGGGCTGGCCCTGGCCGCCCTGATGGTGATGGTGATCGGTGGTCGGCGCCTGGGGCGTGATCGGCGCTCGACCGGTTCAGAATCGCACCTAACGGACAAGCAGGAGAGCTTGTGATGAATCAGACCTCCCGAGCACGCGCGTCACGCCTCAAGGTGCTGGCGGTACTGTCGCTCTTCGCGCTGCCACTACTGGTTTCCTGGGTCATGGTGACTTGGCGAGTCGGCATTCCCGAGCAGCGTACCGCCCATGGCAACCTGGCGCCTGACATCCCGGCGCTCGCGTCCTGGCCTGTGGATGGCGAGTATGCGCCGACGTTGGTGGGTGACTGGGTGCTGGCCTTCGACTGCGGTGCTCGCTGCGAGGCCCTGGCCGACCAGTGGTGGCGCCTGCACCGGGCGCTGGGTCGCGAGGCCCCTCGGGTCAGCCGCCTGCGTGTGGGGGGAGTGGCGGAGGCGCTGCCTGGCGAGACGGTGGTCCACTGGGCAGGTCGACCATCCTGGCACGCGGCCGACCATCTCTGGGTGCTGGATCCGCGAGGCATCCCGGTGCTCGCCTATGGGCCCGAGGTATCGCCCCGTGATGTGCTCGACGACGTGAATCGCCTGCTGCGCATGAATCCCGAGGTGCTGCGTCGGGACGAAGCCCGTCTGGCGGGGCGATCCAGTCAGGCAGGACAATAGAGGCGGCAGGGATGACGGAAATGACCAATATAGAGTCTCGGCGCCGACTGCGGTGGCTCATGACCCTCAGCCTGGCGGGGGTGGCGTTCACCGTGGCGGTGATTCTGGTGGGGGTGTTCACGCGACTGGTGGATGCCGGCCTGGGCTGCCCGGACTGGCCGGGTTGCTATGGGCGATTGGTGGTACCGGACGAGTCTCGCGCCATGGCCCATACGCCGGACGCCCCGCTCGAGGCCTTTCAGGCCTGGGTCGAGATGGTGCACCGCTACGTGGCGTCGGCCCTGGGGCTGCTGGTGATCGCCCTGGTTGCGCTCGGAGCGCCGCTTCGTCGTCGCCCGGACTATCCCTGGGGGGTGAGCCTCGCGCTGCTGGCGGTGATCCTGCTGCAGGGTGCCTTCGGCGCCTTCACCGTGACTCTCAAGCTGTGGCCCCAGGTGGTGACTCTCCACCTGCTTGGCGGTCTGTCGGTGATGCTGCTCTTCCTGTGGCTGCATCTGAGACTGCTGCGCTTTTCCGGCGGGCGGCTGACGCTTGGTGGGGTGGCCCCCCCGCGGCGTCCGCTGACGGCGCTGTGGA
>PWIZ01000142.1 GCA_003560175.1 Halomonas sp.
GCCATCTCCTCGGCCATCAGTCACGACCTGATCAAGACCATGATCAACCCCAAGATCTCCGAGAAGGGCGAGATGCTGGCGGCGCGGATCTCCATGGGCGGCGCCATCCTGCTGGCCACCTACCTGGGCCTCAACCCGCCGGGCTTCGCGGCACAGACGGTAGCCCTGGCCTTCGGTATCGCCGGTGCCTCGCTGTTCCCGGCGCTGATGATGGGGATCTTCTCCAAGCGGATTAACGACAAGGGCGCGGTTGCCGGCATGCTGACCGGCCTGATCCTGACCCTGCTCTACATCTTCACCTACCTGGGCTGGCTCTTCATCCCCGGCACCAACATGCTGCCCAACACCCCGGACAACTGGATCCTGGGCATCTCCCCGCTCTCCTTCGGCGCGGTGGGTGCGATCTTCAACTTCGCGGTCGCCTTCGCCGTCTCCAGCATGACCGAAGAGCCTCCGCAGGAGATCCAAGATCTGGTGGAAAGCGTGCGCTATCCCAAGGGTGCTGGCACCGCCATCGACCACTAAGCCATAATGGCCCCTGGCCCGGCTCGCCGGGCCAGTCAATCCCCACCGATCGGGCTTCCCTAGGGAAGCCCGATCGTTTTCAGTAAGGACACATCATGATTTGGCACTTGATCGCGGCGGTCTTCGCCGGTCTCGGCGCCGCCGGCATCGCCATGCTGCTGCGCATGGCCAGCGGCAAGCGACTACCGACCTGGATCATCCCGGTATTCGCCGGTCTGGGCATGCTCGGCTACCAGATCAACGTCGAGTACTCCTGGTACGAACACAAGCGGCAGCTGCTGCCCGAGTCGGCCAAGGTCGTGGAGGTCGAGCACGACGCCATGTTCTGGCGGCCCTGGACCCACTTCTTCCCCATGGCCACCGCCTTCAGCGTGGTCGATAAGCAGAGCATGGCGGTTCAGGAACAGGACGGTGAGCGTCGCGTCGAGTTCCTTCTCTACCACTTCGAGAAGCAGGTTCAGGACCGCGTCACGACCCACACCTGGCTAATGAACTGCAGTACCCGAGAGATGCTGCCGCTGGAAGCGGACACCCGCCGCCCCCTGCCCGAGCACAGCCGCCGGCTGACCGAGGAAGCCCCGCTCTACCGGGCGGTCTGCCAGAACGCCTGACGCTCCGCCGCCTGCCTTGCCGGGTCACATTGCCCTAGAATGGGCACCAGACTCGAGGGAGAAAGACCATGTTCTCTGGCTGGCTGCTGGTTGCTATATCGCTGCTCTACATCGCTGTCCTGTTCGGCATCGCCTGGCGCGGCGACCGTCATGCCCGCCAGCATGGCGCCAGCCGGCGCCGGCCGATCATCTACAGCCTGGCACTGGCCATCTACTGCACCTCCTGGACCTTCTACGGCGCAGTGGGTCAGGCAGCTACCGGCGGCTGGTCGTTCGCCAGCATCTACGTGGGGCCGATTCTCACCTTCCTGCTGTTCTGGCCGGTGCTGGCCAAGATGATCCGCGTGGCCAAGCATCAGAACGTCACCTCCATCGCCGACTTCATCGCCTCCCGCTACGGCAAGGCCCAGTCCCTGGCCGCCTTCGCCAGTCTGGTGGCCCTGATCGGCACCTTGCCCTACATCGCCCTGCAGTTGAAAGCGGTATCCACCTCCTTCAGCGTGCTCACCGCCTCCGGTGACCCTGCCGATACCCCGCTGTTCGCCGACACCGCCTTGTACGTCGCGGTGGTAATGGCGGCCTTCGCGATCCTGTTCGGCACCCGTCACACCGACGCCACGGAGCACCACGAGGGCCTGATCCACGCCGTAGCCTTCGAATCGCTGGTCAAGCTGGTCGCCTTCCTGGTGCTCGGCGCCTACGTGACCTGGGGCATGTTCGGCGGCCTGGGAGAGCTCTTCGCCCAGGCAGAGGTACAGCTGGAGCTGCAGCGCCAGCTGGCCCAGCAGGACTTCGGCCAGAGTTTCTGGGCCCAGACCCTGCTAGCGATGCTGGCAATCTTCTGTCTGCCACGCCAGTTCCACGTGGCAGTGGTCGAGAACACCCACCCCGACGATGCCTCCAAGGCGCGCTGGCTCTTCCCGCTCTACCTGGCCGCCTTCGCCTTCTTCGTGCTGCCGCTGGCCGCCGCCGGCCTGACCCTATTCGCCGACAGCGGCATCGAGCCGGACATCTATGTGCTGGCGCTGCCCATGGCGGCGGACAGCGAGTGGCTGACCCTGCTGACCTTCATCGGCGGCTTCTCAGCGGCCACCGGCATGGTGATCGTCGCCGCGGTGGCGGTATCGATCATGATCTCCAACGAGATCGTCATCCCGGCGCTGTTCCGCCTGCGCTGGTTCGACACCAAGGCCCGCGACTACGGCCGCCTGGTACTGCGGGCTCGCCGCATCACCATCGCCGCGGTGCTGGCCATGGCCTACGGCTTCTATCAGCTGATCGGCGAGTTCGCCTCGCTGGCCTCCATCGGCATGCTCTCCTTTGCCGCCGCCGCCCAGTTCGCTCCCGAGCTGATCGGCGGCCTCTACTGGAAGCGCGGCAACCGACTGGGGGTCGTCGTCGGCATGAACGCCGGCTTTGCCATCTGGGCCTACAGTCTGCTGATGCCGGCGATGATCTCCGCCGGGGTGCTGCCCGGCCACTGGTTCGACGGCGGCCCACTGGGGTTGGCCTGGCTGGCACCCACCTCGCTGTTCGGTCTAAATGTCGGTGACAGCTTCACCCACGGCGTCATGCTGTCGCTGGGGGTGAACCTGTTCTGCTACATCTTCGTCTCCCAGGTCACCTCTCAGCGGGTGGTGGAGCGGATCCAGGCCTCGCTCTTCGTGGACAGCGTCGAGACCCGCCAGACCTCGGTGAACCGTCCCTGGACCGGCGCCACCACCGTGGGCGACCTCAAGGTGCTGTGCGAGCGCTTCCTCGGCGCCGGCCAGGTAAGCCGCGCCTTCTACGACTATGCCCGGCGCAGCGGCTCGACGCTGGAGGACGGCGCCCGCGCCTCCATCGACGTGATCCAGTTCACCGAGCGCTTCCTGGCCTCGGTGCTGGGGGCCTCTTCGGCGCGCATCGTGGTGAACTCGGCGCTGCAGGGCCGCGGCATCGGCATCTCCGACGTGATCTCCATCGTCGATGAGGCTTCCCAGGTGCTGGAGTTCAACCGCGCCCTGCTCCAGGCCACCATCGAGAACATCAATCAGGGCATCAGCGTGGTGGATCAGAACCTGCGCCTGGTGGTGTGGAACCAGCGCTATCTGGAGCTGTTCCGCTTCCCCGACCACCTGATCCGGGTCGGCGCGCCGATGGACAAGATCTTCCGCTACAACGCCCACAACGGTGAGTATGGTCCCGGCGACCCGGAGGAGCACGTCCAGCTGCTGCTCGATAACATCCGCGAGGGCCAGCCCCACCGCTACGTGCGCTACCGCCAGGACGGCAGCGTGCTGGAGGTGCAGGGTAACCCCATGCCCGGTGGCGGCTTCGTCTACACCTACCAGGACATCACCCAGCAGAAGCGCATCGAGGAAGCGCTAATCCGCTCGGAAAACAACATCCGCATCTATACGGACAACGTGCCCGCGCTGATCGCCTACTTCGACAAGGAGTGCCGCTACCTCTTCACGAACCGCGCCTATGAGCAGGCCTTCGGCATCGACCGCATCGCCGTGATCGGCAAGCGAGTTCAGGACGTGGTGTCAGCGGAGATGGCCCGCGAGCGGGCCCCCTGGATCCAGCGGGCACTGACCGGCGAGCGAGTCAGCTTTGAGGTCTCGCTCCGGCTGCCCGAGGGGCGCCGCTACATGTTGGTCACCTACACCCCCCACTTCGGCGACAGCGGAGCGATACTCGGCTTCTTCGCCCTCTATCAGGACATCACCGAGCGACGCCAGGCAGAAATCGCCCTCAAGGAGACCAACGAGACCCTGGAGGAGCGCGTGCGAGAGCGCACCCAGGCCCTCTCCGAGGCCAACGCCGCCCTGCGCCAGGAGAACCGGGTGCGCGCCGAGGCCGAGTTGGCGCTGCGCCAGGCCAAGCAGCTGGCCGAGGACGCCAACGCCTCCAAGACCCGGTTCCTGGCCGCCGCCAGCCACGACCTGCTGCAACCACTGAACGCCGCCCGGCTGTTCACCTCGGCACTCTCCCAGGAGATGGAGCCGGACACCATGAAGCGCACCATTGGCCACATCGACAACTCGCTGCAGGCCGCCGAGGAACTGCTCGGCACCCTGCTCGATATCTCAAAGCTCGACGCCGGCGCCCTGACCCCGCGACGCAGTCACTTCCCGCTGGCCGACATCATCCGCCCGCTGCGCGCCGAGTTCGAGGTAATGGCCGAGGATCGCGGCCTCGACCTGCTGGTCGTTCCGACCCGCATCTGGGTCGACAGCGACGCCCAGATGCTGCGTCGGATCATCCAGAACTTCCTCTCCAACGCCATCCGCTACACCCAGGAAGGCCGGGTACTGATGGGGTGCCGTCGCCAAGGCGACCGCCTCTCCATCCAAGTATGGGACTCGGGGCCCGGGATTCCCGAGTCCAAGCAGGTGGAAATCTTCCAGGAGTTCCGCCGTCTCGACCAGGCCTCACGGCATAAGGAGAGCGAGAGGGGCTTGGGGCTGGGGCTATCGATCGCCGACCGCATGAGCCGCGTGCTCGACCACCCCATCACAGTGCGTTCGAAGGAGGGCTCGGGCACCATGTTTGCGGTCAGTGTTCCGGTGGTCGAGGCACGCAGCGAGGCGCAGCAGGCTGAGGAGGCCGCCTCGCCCAAGCGCGCCGGGAACAAGCTCGTTGGTATCCGCCTACTGTGCATCGACAACGAAAGCCTCATCCTGGAGGGCATGAAGGCGATGCTCTCCGGCTGGGGCTGCGAGGTATTTACCGCCACCACCATCGGCGGTGCAAAATCGGTACTGCGCCACCTCGACGGCGACCCCGACGCGATCCTGGCGGACTACCATCTGGACAACGAGGTGACCGGCCTGATGGCCCTCGAGGCTCTCAGCGAGCGGCTCGAGGGCGCGGTGCCCGGCATCGTAATCACCGCCGACCGTACCGAGGAAGTGGCCGAGGAGGTCCGACGCGCCGGCTACCAGCTACTGCTCAAGCCGGTGCGCCCCGCCGCTCTGCGTGCCCTGCTGACCCGCACGCTACAGGCGAGCCGAGCGCCCGGCGCCTAGCGCCGCGGAGCAAGGAGCAAGGAGCAAGGAGCAAGGAGCAAGGAGCAAGGAGCAAGGAGCAAGGAGCAAGGAGCA
>PWIZ01000202.1 GCA_003560175.1 Halomonas sp.
CCTCGCCATCCAGCAGGAGCAACCGGGTGGCCCGCCGCTCAGCATTCGCGGTGAGACCACGCAGCAACAGGATCTCCACCGAATCGATGTCGCTGTAGCGGGTACCCGCCTTGTGCTCCGGCAGCGTCTTGCCGGCCTCGGCCAGGGCACCTCGTGCCAGCTGCTCCATGGCTCGCCGTCCCGTGCGCCGCCGATTACCCTCTTCCAACTCTCGGTACCACCGCGCCATGTCACCGCTTTCCTCGCGGCTGGCGTAGGTGGCATCGATCATCGGGCGGATGTCATCGGGCAGCGTGACCGTCGTGCGCCCCTTCCACACCTCGAGGCTGCGGCACAGCACGTAGGGCCCGTAGACCTCCTTCGTGACGCCGAAAGCGCTATCAGGCTTGGCGATGGCCAGTGCCAGCTCGGGTGCCAGGAGCCACGCCTCGCGGCGACTGCCCGCCGGCCTTGGCGTGCCTTCGTGACGCCATAGCCTTCCCAGCCGCTGGAGGAGCATATCGGTCGGGCAGAAACGGCTGACCAGGAAATCGGCGTCGATGTCCAATGACTGCTCTAGCACCTGAGTCCCCACCAGGAGCCGGCCGGTAACTGTGCGCTCCTGCCATCCTTTGTTGCCGTAGAGGGTCACCCAGGCATCTTCCCGAGCCGCCCGGTGCTGAGGGGTGAAGCGGGAGTGAAGCAGCCCGACCTCAACCCCTAGCTCGGCGGCTCTGGCTGCCAAGACGCGGAAACGCTCTTGGGCCTCGCCCACCGTGTTCTCGATCCAGAGCACCTGCTGACCCGACTCGGCCCTCTCCAGGGCTTCCTCGATTGCCAAATCATCCCCATCCACCAGGCTTACAGCGACCGATGATGCGCTGGGCCTCGGCAGCGTGATCTCAGCAGGATCGCCGGCAGTCGGGCAGGCGGTAATCAGTGGGTAGTGATCGTTGACGACCTCGATACCCAGCAACTGCTGGCGGCGCTCACGTGCCAGCGTCGCCGTCAGGATGATGACGGTACAGCCGGCCTCACGCAGGAAGTCGATCAGCGCATCCAGCAGCGTGCCGGTATAGGCATCGTAGGTATGCACCTCGTCCAGAATGACGACCTTGCCGGCGAGACCGAAGGCGCGCACGAAGCCATGCTTGACGTTCATGACCGCCATTAGCGCCTGATCCAGAGTGCCCACGGCGAAGGGAGCCAAAAGGCCTCGCTTGGCCTGGTTGAACCAGGCACCACCCGGGCGACCCTCCTCGCCCATCTCGGTTTGTTCGAGCCAGGCATGGCCATGCAGCAGCAGGGCACGATGAGAAGATTCCGGAGGCAAGATGGCGTCCAGGAAGTCGTTGAAGCGCGCATAGATCCGATTGGAGGTCAGCTGGGTGGGGAGCGCGAAGTAGACACCGCTGGCCTGCCCCTGGGCCAGCTGTTGATAGGCAACGTAGAGCGCGGCCTCGGTCTTGCCCAACCCCATGGGTGCTTCAAGCAGGTAGACACCGGGACGGTTGGCCACCTCGGCGAGCCGAGCCTGAGCCACATTGGGGAGGAAGGGGAAGATCTGCTCGAAGGCCAGGTCCGGCTTGACGGTGACGGGAAGGAATCCCGCATCTTCAATAGCCTGGCTGACTCGCGGCTCCCAGTCGGCGGCAGGATCCTCGAAGAAGTGCCCAGAGCCGATCCAATCGGCCACGGTGGTGAGCCCTGCCAAGACTCGGGCCTGGGTTGGGCTCAGGCTTTCCGGCCAGTCGCTCTGCAGGGCGTCTTTGAGCGATTCTACAAGGCGCGCTCGTTCCGCCTGCCAGGGAGCACCGCCAAACCCTTCATCATGGGCCCGCTTGTCGGCCACCGGCGGCGAATAGCCGTGATGCTGCCCCAGGATCTCGGAGATCCGGGCAGGCACCCGCATCGCCTTGGCCGCGACCTCGCTTACTCCGGCATGGCCACCCCACTGGCGCTCGAGGCCTGGGTCGATGTTTGCCAGAGATGGGTGGGAGTGAGCGCCCTTTCCGGCAGCACGATAGAGCTTCTCCACGAAGGTGGGGCTGACCTTGCCGATGTCATGGCAGGCCGCCACCAACTCGGCACCGCCTGGGAAGAGATGAGCTTTCAGGGGGGAGGGATAACGCCCGGACAGAGAGCGGGCAACTTCGCCCACGATCTGGCAGTGGTTGAAGACGTTGCGACCACATCTGACATCGCCAGCGTCGGTCAAGAACGTCTTGGCCGGGCACTGCTCATAGGGAATGGCGATAACAGAAGCAGACGTGCTCCTTGTCGGTGGACGCCTCATGCAGGGACACCTCACTTACCATGCCGAGAATTAGAAATTTCGGTAGTAAGGTCAGTGGGAAGCATGAGGGCTGCAGAGTCAACCATGCTTACATAAGTAGTAGCTTACCTCTTACAACCAATGGTAAGTATCGGAGGCACGGAAGGATAAGGATTGATGAAAATTCAGTGCTTCACCGCCACTCCCAAGGCCTCTGCTGCAGCCCGGGCTGCGCCCACACGCCCTGCCCTGACTGCCGCGCCAACCGCTCCGCGACCGAGTAGCGCCGCTCGCTGCAGTACTGCGGGTAGACCACCGCCTCCCCCGCCTCGACCAGGGCCAGGTTGAGGCTGCGATGGCCGTCAAACAGCTCGCCGATCACGCGTCCGTATCGGTCGCGGTCATGGGTGACGATGCTGACCTGGGCCGGTGTGATGCGGCGCAGGTAGTCGCGGCTCTGTCGACCCCAGGGTTCCTGGTCCATCTCGGGGGCGTCGATGCAGTAGAGGCGTACCCGCTCGCGCTGCCCGCTGCAGTTCACGGTGACGGTATCACCGTCATAAATGTTGAGCACCCGGCATGCCTGCCCGCCTTGCCCACCTCCTGTCTGGCCCAGCCAGCCGAACCCGCCGATGCCGGTCCACATCCAGGGCAGGAATAGCGCCACCAGGGCCAACAGCCAGAACAGCGACATCCGGTTGTGGCGCGCCTTCCGGATCAGCCGGCTCAACCCACGACTCACCTCCCTCCAGGCCAGGGAGGCGACCACTCTCGATATTACTTGCGTTATTTTCATCTTCCCTACCTATGACGAGAAATCCTGTCATGTTCGCGCAGCCAGGGACGGATCTCTGCGGGTATCACGCTGCCGGTTGCCTGGTGCAGCTCGATGGCGGGCACCGGCTCATCCGGGGCATGGCGCACCTGCACGGTCAACAGCAGGTCGCGCAGCGCTCGATGCCCCCAGGCCTCGAGGACATCGGGGTTGGCGTAGGTCAGGCTCACGGTGTTGCCGCTGACGGAGACGGTAGGCCCCTGCGGGGCGATGCCGCGGGCGGTGAGGCTGCCGATCAGGTAGGTCTCGCCCATGGCCTGCAGCTCCACCAGGGCGGCGCTGAGCGCCGCCGGGGAGGTGTGGGGCGTGTCGATGTGACGCGTGGTGGTGGTCTGCTCCTTCTGCTTCACCGCTACGGCACTGTCGGCATACCAGCCGCAGTCGCCTGTGCGGCAGACGCTCTGCGGGCCCTGGGGCGTGTCGATGATGAAGCCGCTCGCCTGCCATGGGCCGATGATCGGGTACTCACCACTGACATCGGCATGGGTGAGGTTGTCGCGCCCTTCCAGACGCAGCAGCCAGCGGTTGGTGCCCTTCTCGGCGTCGTAGCGGGCACGCGCGGCACCGATGTCGCCGATGGCAGCGGCGATGACGCTGCCGGTGCCGGGCTTGGCCTGTGCCATGCCCAGCAGCGGGATCGTCGCCGCTCCCAGCAGTGCCGCAAAGATCAGCTCTCCCCAGCCCATCGCCCGCATGCGGAAGCGCTCATTGCCGGGCAGCACGCAGCGCCACCGCGCCGGCCAGAACCACTCCACCCCGGCCGGCGTCAGCATGTCGGCCACCGGATGCGAGGCGTAGCCGGCGACCAGGGCCAGCCAGATACCGTGCGGCAGGAGCGGCCACAGCAGCAGCGCCAGGATCACGCACACCAGCAGGGAGTGAGTCACGGTGCGATGGCCGAATCGGTACTCCAGCGGCTCGGAGAGCCATGGAAACAGCCGCCCGACGACGCCGTGACGCATGTCGAGATCGGGCAGCAGCGCGGCCGCGGCGGCGAGCCATGCCTCGGGCAGCGACGGCGCATGCCCCACGCTCAGGCTCACGGCGATGAACGCCGCCTGACCGGCGATCAGGTGGGTAGGTGCCAGCATCAGCGCCGGCTCCGCATCTGAAAGAAGAAGAACCGCAGGCCCATGAAGATCGCGGTGGCCACACCGGATAACACCAGCATCTCGGTGTCGCCCAGCCCGCGGCTGACGTAGCGACCGGCGATGGCGATCACCAGCAGCACCACCACCAGCGGGGTCATGTCGACGTACTGCAGCGCCGCGCTGTGGTAGAGGCTGCGGGCCTTGGCCGGGGTGATCTCCTTCTCTTTACCGGCCTCCTCGAGCATGCCGCGAATCGCCGCCGGCACGCCGCCACTGGCCTGGGCGATATGGCGCAGGAAGCGGTCGCGGGTGGGCTCGTCAGCGAAGCGCAGCGGGTTGTCAGCAATCCAGCGTTCGGCCAGGGTGCGACTCTCCTCCAGCGGCAGCGGCTTGAGCTCCACCTGTGCCTGGAAGCGCCACAGCAGGCGGTCGATGCGCACTCGGCGGTTGCTGTCGTCCATGCAGGCGACCACCTGGGCGCAGTCGAGGATCACCGCGAACAGCTCTGCCTGGCTGGGTGGCACCTCGAGGGTTTCCAGCAGCACCAGGAAGCGCCGCCGCCGCAGGCTGTTCTCCAGCATCGCCACGGTGTCGGACACCGGCAGACGACGCAGCGGGCGCACCAGATCGTTCCACGGCAGGCTGCCCTCACGCCTGGCCCTCGCCAGTGTCCTCGGTGGCAGCAGCGCCTCGGGCACCGCCAGGCCGCAGCGTTCGTGGATCTGCCGGGCCAGTTCGAGCAGCGATGACTTGGTGGTGCCGGCGGGCACGAACACCACCGGGGGCTCGCCGTCGTCCAGCTGGCCACGCAGGTGGCGCAGGAAGGCCGACTTGCCGATGCCGGCGCGGCCATGGATCAGCACATTGGCGCCGCGCCGGATCGCCGTCAGGGCCGCATCCGATTCGCGTGATCGGCCAACAAATCCCGTAACGTCGTCCACTGGCCACCTCCGAACTCCCGGGCGATGCGCTCGCGCAGGGCGTCACCTCGGCGGTGACGCTCGGCATAGGCCAGGTCGGCCTGCTCCATGGCCTC
>PWIZ01000286.1 GCA_003560175.1 Halomonas sp.
CTTCGCTCACGGTGGCACCCGAATCTCTTCGCGGACGCATTCGGTCGATCAAGCACAGATCCCTGTACAAAGGGCTCCCGTTGGTGATGCGGCGGGCTCCGCAGAAGGGCAGGCGTTTCCAACGCGGAAACGTCAACCGGCCTGCCGGCAACCCTGGATCAAGGTAGCTGGCAGGCCGGTCGTCGTATGAGACAGGTGGCCAACCAACCAAGCTGGCCTGGGACTAATGAACCTCGAACCCCGACTGTTGATGATGCAGTGTGAGCCGCAAAGGCGGGCTGGGGCGTATTCGTCTCGCGAGGTGCGAATACTTCGGGGGAATGAGCGTTGGAGCTCAAAGGGCGTTGCATGATGACCGTCAGCAACCAACGGGGTATATCCGTATTATTGAGCCTGCCCCTTTACCGGTCAAGGCGACACCGCTTTACGCCTGCTATCGGAGCCCTTCCTGGGCGCCTTGTCGCGCAACATCCCCTTGCACTCCGGGTAGCGCGAGCATCCCCAGAAGGCACCGTATTTGCCCGGGCGCTTGCGCATGGGCGCCTGGCACTCCGGGCATGTCTTGCGTTCTTGCTGAGGCATCTTCACCGTGGATTCCCGCGCATGCTGGACCAGCTTTCCCACCATACCGGCCTGACGTGCCATGAAATCCTGAAGGGCCATGCGCCCTGCCGCAACGTCATCCAGCGCCTGCTCCCAGAGCGCCGTCATGCCGGGATTGGTGATGACGGAAGGCAGCGCACCGATCAGCTGCTGCCCGGTCGGCGTAGAGACCAGTGCGCGCTTCTGCCGCTTGATAAAGCCCCGCTTCAGCAGCGTCTCGATGATGCCTGCCCGCGTTGCCTCGGTACCGATCCCAGCTGTGTCCTTGAGGCGGGCCTTCAGGCGCTCATCGGAAACGAACCGGGCGGCATGCTTCATGGCGGCGATCAGGGTGCCCTCGGTAAACGGCTTGGGCGGTGTCGTCCGCTTGGCCAATACCTCAAGATGGTGTGCCTTGCAGGATTCTCCCTCTCTCAGCGCCGGCAGCGGAGGCGCCTCACGGTCTTCACAACCGCTTTCGTCGGCAGCAGCTCGGGGGAAGAGCATGCGCCACCCCTCCACACGCACCTGCCGCCCCTCGGCCACGAACGCTTCGCCCTCCAGGGCTACCCGAACTTCGGTCTGGTCATACTCGTGTGCCGGCAGAAACTGAGCCAGGTAGTGGCGACGAATCAGATCATAGACGTTGCGCTCGGCTTCATTCAGCTTGGCCAGATCGCAGGCCGCCGTCGGGATGATGCCATGGTGTGCGGTGATATTGCTGTCGTTCCAGACGCGGCTCTTGCGGCTCGTGTCCAGGCGCTGGCGAAGCGGCGACAGCGCCTCATCCGAGTGCAGCAGCATCGTCACGATGCGCTCGGCATCCTCGAGCTGAGACTCCGGCAGATACCGACAGTCGGTTCGCGGGTAGCTGGTCGCCTTGTGGACTTCGTAGAGCGCCTGGGCGATATCCAGTACCTGCTGGGCACCGTAGCCAAAGCGGCGCGAAGCCTCCTGCTGCAGCGATGACAGGTCCATCACCAGAGGCGCCGCCACCTTCTTGCGGCTCGTCTCGAGGTGGCTGACACGCCCCTGCTGCCCGGTGACTCGCTGAGCCAATGATCGGGCGGCTTCCTCGCTGATGCAGCGCCCGGCGGCATCCAGGATCGCGGCATCGCGTGGCTTCCACTTTGCTTGGAATGTGCCACCCGCCGCCTGAAGCTGAGCCACAACCTCCCAGAAGGGTTGAGGTACGAAGTTGGCAATCTCCTGGTCGCGATCCACAATCAGCCGCAGCGCAGGCGTCTGCACACGTCCCACCGAGAGCACCCCCTGATGCCCCTGTCGCTGGGCCAGCACCGTATAGGCCCGGGTCAGATTCATCCCGACCA
Organism: Halomonas sp.; assembly: GCA_003560175.1. Lineage (GTDB taxonomy): Bacteria > Pseudomonadota > Gammaproteobacteria > Pseudomonadales > Halomonadaceae > Halomonas. Next base: position 1,914 of record PWIZ01000286.1, read on the forward strand.
GCCAATCGGCCCGGCTACGCCCAAGCCCAGCCAGGTATAACGGGTAGGTCGCCTCGCCGGGCCTGATACCGGCCAGCGCCTTGCGGATCGAGGCATCATCCAGGGCCGAGAGCCACAGTCGGGTGACCTTCCCTCGATAGCCGCAGTAATCCAAGATTTCGCGGGCGATGGTTTCCCCTTCCCGGTCGGCATCGGTGGCCACCACCACTTCGTTCGCTTGGCCCAGCAGCTTCTTCACCACCCCGAACTGCTTGCGGCCGCTCTTCTTGATCTCCATCTTCCAGGTTGAAGGCAGAATCGGCAGCGCCTCCAGCGACCAGCGCTTGAGCGCCGGGTCGTACTGCTCCGGCGGGGCCTGCTCGAGCAGGTGCCCGAATCCCCAGGTCACGACACACCCCTCGCCCTTCAGGAAGCCCTCGCTGCGCTGGCCGGCACCAATCACGCGGGCAATATCTCGGGCCTGCGAGGGCTTCTCGCACAGGAACACACGCATTGGCTCACCCCCCTCATGAACTTGAGGGCAGCATGGCAAGGCAATGGAGGTGAGCGAAGGAAGAAAGGGAACGTCATCCCTGGGCGTTTGAAACACCCTGGCCCTCTCCAGGAAGTTGGCCATTCGATGAAGGATTCATGGTTACCTGAGCCACCCGGTGAGGCAAGATGGCCACCCGGTCAGCCTGCACCTTGAACGCCGTTCGCGTCTCGCCGTTCTGCTCCCAGCTGTCTTGAACCATCTTCCCTACCACCACGACCCGCATACCCCGCTGGTACAGCTGCGACCAGCGCTCGGCCTCGCGGTGCCACCACTCCACATCGGCCCAGAAGCCTCCCCGATCCACGACCTCACCGTCTTTGGGGACCAGGTTATCGAACCGCACATTGAGCCTGAGCAGCGTGCGGGGCGGCTGGTTGTCACGCACGGGGAAGGTCCGAACCTCCGGATCGCTGCCGATATTTCCCTCACCGTAGAAGCGTGTGCCCATGGGTATCCTCCTTGGTCGTTATCGCTGAAAAGAAACCGCGTGCTCGATATCCGCCAGCGCCTTCCCGATTCTCTTGATCGACAAATTAATCGTGGCTGCCTTGGCATTGAAAACGCAGCGCTGGATTTCAAGATCGATGACGGATTGCCGCATCGACTCGCATATATCGTCGCGGCACAAGAATGCCTCTAGCAGCCAAAATCCCATGCTCCTCTGTTTGTTATCACGCCACTGTAGGGTTCTGGCAGGGATGCCCGACTTCCCCCATGGGGTCAGCCAGAGATCAGTCGATTTCAGCAGGCCGCCATTAGCCTGAGACGCCATATCAATCGCCTCTTGCCGAGCCGCTCTTGCAGAGTCTTCCAGCTCATCACGTAGACGAATCAGCTCCCCCTTACCCTTAAAGGGTTTTAAAAAACCCTTTGCGTAGCTGTTGAATGCGTCATTGCCATAGCTATTCGATGCGGTATCCAAGCTGCCCCCTCATGCTGTTGCCGTGATGCCACTGGCATCACCACGACCTCCCCGACACCGCCATCCAAGTGATTCCAGTGGAATCACCCCCGGAGACCTCCTCGGCACCGCCGCCAGGGTGATTACAGTGGAATCACCCCAGGGGAGCGATTCTTTACTCCTCCGCCAAGGGCGGTGGGTCACTCTCCGCCCCGCTTACACCACTGCCCGCCTTAGCCTCCGCCAGCTTTGCAATCTGTGGCGCAAACTCGCTGCGCTGCTTGCCGGAGAGCACGTCGCCGGGCAGCTCACCGAACTTCTCGATAGCGTCTCGGGCCCTGGCATTGTTGGCGGCAAAGTCGTCCCGGGTGGCGCCGCTGAACCCGGGGTATTTCTGAGTGCTCGCGCATAGGCTGCGCAGGAGGTGGCCGCCCACCCGGACGTACTCTTCCATCTGTCGCCGACCAATCAGGGCGATATGGTGGGCGAGCATGACGCGCCGGACGAAGCGGTCGAAGTCGATCAGCAGGCGCAGGGCGAGCCATCCATGCTGACCACCGGTATAGACGGGGATCTTGAGAGGCTGCTGGTTGAGGTTCTCTTCCACGTCCAGCTCTGGTGGCAGCTGCGCCATCAGGCTATCCAGCTCCTGGAGGCGCTGATCCAGCTGAGCGCGAGTATCGGCAAGCTTGGCATCTAGCTGCAGCAGCCAGTGGTCCGCATAGGGGTCATCCTTGGCGGCGTTCTGCTTGATCGCGCCACAAATCAGCAGGAACTGCCGCATGCCGATTATCTGTGGGCGCCCCGTCTCGACCCCACGGCCCTTCCAGATCCGTGCTGCGTGATGGGTATGGAGCGTCAGCTCGATCTTGCTGCGCAGTGCTCCCAAGCGATCAACGGCCATTTCGCGTCGTCCTCATGCTGATGTGTGTCCGCGTTATGGCGAGTACTGTCGATCAGTTGATGCATGGGAGACAGTCGAATCGTTAATGGCTGTTGAGTGAGTTTTTCCCGCCTGCAGGCCATAGGCCCAGCTTACGCAGGCACTGCTCTCGGGCCGCTCGGGCCTCCTCAGGCGAGGTGGTACTCGGCTTGGCACTCGACGGCTCCGCTGTCTGGGGGCAGGACGGTGGCACGCTTCGATCTGCCGGCCGCTTTGTGACGGTGGGAGCACCCTGTTGCACCCTCCCCCCCCGGCGCTCCGCCTGAGTCTGGGCATAGCCGGTCGCCACGAACTCGCCGCCGATGGCTCGCTTGATCAGCCCCCGCAGGAAGCCCTTGGGGTTTCGCACCGAGCCACCGCTCACGCGCCCTGCCGCCTCATCGAGAATCGCCTGCTGGGTGTCGCCGGCCAGTTCCGCCATCAGCAGCTGAGTCGCCTGGCGTTCGCTCTCATCCATCGAGAGACATGCCGGCCAGTGCAGGCTCACGGCTGAAGTACCTGTAGGTTTTACACAGTGTGAAGTACGTACTGTACGGGAAGAACTGCCAGAGTTTTCATCGAGAACTGCCCCGACAGCCCGATAAGCTTTTGATTCCAGACTTGGTTCTCGCTCGAAACCAGGAGAGTTCTTTCGCTTTGCTTGGCCGGGTTCTCGCTGAGAACTCGGCACCCTGCCCTGGTTCTTCCGCTCAGTCGCGGCGGAGAACTGGGCAGCGTCATGCCTGGCAGGCGACCGGCGCTGGGCCTTCCTGGACCGAGAGGTCATGGTATCGAGACGCGTCGGCAGCTCATGCAGGGCCCCGGCTTCCTGAAGCTCCTCGAGCACCATGGCAGCGACGGCCTTGACCACCTTGTTCTGGTGATCCAGGCAGCGACACACATAC
>PWIZ01000409.1 GCA_003560175.1 Halomonas sp.
AGCAGCTCCCGGCGCAGATTGCCGGCCTGGGCCAGGGGGCAGTAGGCCATGGTGGGAATGGCGTGCGCTCGCTGCCAGGGCAGCAGGGAGTGCTCGATGCCCCGGGAGCCCAGGTGATAGAGCACCTGGTTGACGGCGCAGCTCTCGCCGCCGGGCAGCGCGTGCAGCGCCGCCATCTCGTCCAGGTCGAAGTTGGAGACGCCGAAGCGGCGTATCTTGCCGGCCTTGCGCAGCCGATCGAACGCCTCCAGGGTCTCCTCCAGGGGAATGTCGCCCGGCCAGTGCAGCAGGTAGAGGTCCAGATAGTCGGTCTTCAGGCGCTTCAGGCTCGCCTCGCAGGCGGCGATGGCCGAGTCGCGCCCGGCGTTCCACGGGTAGACCTTGGAAACCAGGAAGGCCTCGTGGCGCCGGCCCACCAGCGCCTCGCCCACCAGGTCCTCGGCGCTGCCGTCGGCATACATCTCGGCAGTGTCGATCAGGGTAAGGCCTAGCGCCAGGCCGTGCTGCAGCGCTCGCACCTCATCCTGGCGGGGGGCGAGCCCCTCGCCCATGTACCAGGTGCCCTGACCGATGGCGGGGATCTCGACGACGGGCTCATGGGCGGTGGCAGACAGCGTGACGCTGGGTGGCGTGACGCCGGGTGGCGTTGCCGGGGGCAGAGGGGAGGCGGACATGATGGCTCCTTTTCAGGCGAGGGACTTTTCTCGCGTCGGGCTCGGTTTCTGCCACAATAGCAGACCCCATTTCCCTGCTGCCGCGAGAGTCTTCATGTCCGCATCCGCCGAGCGCCCCCAGGATCAGACCCTGATCGCCACCCGCGCCTGGGTCGAGACCTTCGTGGTCGCCCACAACGTCTGCCCCTTTGCCGGTCGCGAGGTGGCCCGCGACACGATCCGCTACGTGGCGGTGGACGCCACCGATTGGGAACGGGCCCTGCTGGCTCTGGTCGCCGAGTGCGAGCGACTCGACGCGACTGCAACGATCGAGACCACCCTGCTGGTGTTGACCGATGGCCTCGAGGAGTTCGACGACTACCTCGACTTCCTGGCCATTGCCGAGGCGCTGCTGACTCAGCAGGGCTTTGACGGTATCTACCAGCTGGCCAGCTTTCACCCCGACTACTGCTTCGAGGGGGCGGAGCAGCACGATGCGGCCAATTTTACCAACCGCTCGCCCTTCCCGATGCTGCATCTGCTTCGCGAGGCGGGGCTCGAGGAGGCACTCGAGCACACCCCGAACCCCGAGGCGATTCCCGAGCGCAACGTCGCCGCCATGCGTGAGCTGGGCGCCGCGGCGCTGTCCGATGCCCTGCTGGCGCTGCGTGACGGCAAGCGTTGACGCTGGTGTTGGCCGAGCCGGCGGTGTCTCGTTAGGCTCGTGTGTCCCCATGATGATCAGGAGTGTGCCGCATGAGACAGGTAACCCGCGCAGGAACCCCGGTGGACGTGGCTGGCGATTTTCCGGAGGTGGGTCAGGCGGCTCCCGCCCTGACCCTGACTAACACCGACATGGTCGATGTGACGCTGGCCGACTTCGCCGGCCAGCGCAAGGTGCTCAACATCATTCCCAGCATCGATACCCCGACCTGCGCTACCTCCACGCGGCGCTTCAATGAGCTGGCCTCTCAGCTGGATAACACTGTGGTGCTGGTGGTCTCTGCCGACCTGCCGTTCGCTGCCAAGCGCTTCTGCGGCGCCGAGGGGCTGGACAGTGTGGAGACCCTCTCGACCTTCCGTTACCCCGAGTTCCACCAGGCGTGGGGCGTGGACCTGTGCAGCGGCCCCATGAGCGGGCTCTGCGCCCGTGCGGTGGTGGTGGTGGACGAGAACGACCGGGTGATTCACGCCGAGCTGGTGCCCGAGATCAAGCAGGAGCCGGACTACGAGGTGGCGCTCATGTCGCTGTCTCAAGAGGCGCCGGCGTGAGAGAGGTCTACACTGGGGTTGCCATTCACCTCATTAACGCCATTCATTCAGGAGAGTAACCCATGAGCATTACCAAGACGGCTTCCGCCCGCTGGCAGGGCGGCATCAAGAACGGCAAGGGTACGGTGTCCACCGAGAGCGGCGTGCTGAAGGAGACGCCCTACGACTTTCGCCAGCGCTTCGAGGGCGAGGCGGGCTCCAATCCGGAAGAGCTGATCGGTGCCGCTCATGCCGGCTGCTTCTCCATGGCGCTGTCGCTGATCCTGGGCGATGCCGGCATGGAGGCCGAGAGCATCGACACTCAGGCTACCGTCACGCTGGCCGAGGATCCGGAAGGCGGCTTCCATATCCCGAGCATTCATCTGGTGAGCCGGGTGAAGATCCCGGGCGCCGATCAGGCGGCCTTCGAGGAGTGTGCCGAGAAGGCCAAGGCCGGCTGTCCGGTCTCCAAGCTGTTGAATGCCGAGATCACTCTCGAGGCCACCCTGGAGAGCTGATCCGTCCCTGACACAACGACGGCCACCCGCGGGTGGCCGTCGTCGTGTCAGGGGGCCGGATCGTCCGCTGGTCGGTCGCGATGGCGGGCGGCGGCCTCGACCAGGGCGCGGATGAGCCGCTGTTGGGGGCGATTGAAGATGAGCCACTCCGGATGCCACTGCACGCCGATCAGAAACTCGTGATTGCGGGACTCGATGCCCTGTACCAGGCCGTCGCGATCCCGAGCGACGATCTCGATACCGCGGCCGGCCCGATTGACCGCCTGGTGGTGCAGGCTGTTGATCCGGCACCAGCTGACCCCCAGAATGCGGTGCAGCTTGCTGGCGCCGACGATGTCCACCGTCTTGCGCGGCAGCACGGTGCGACGCCGCTTGAGCCCCTCGTGGGTGGTATAGATGTCCGGGTCGAGTGTACCGCCCAGATAGATGTTGATCAGCTGGGCGCCGCGGCAGATGCCGAGGACCGGAGTGTCCGCAGGGATGAAACGCTCCAGCAGTTCGAGCTCGAGCTCGTCACGCTGCGGATCCACCCGCACGTCGAGCTGCACCTCGGCATTGTAGAGGTGGGCCTGGATATCGTCACCACCGCCGATGATCAGGCCATCGAGCTGCTTGGGCATGGGGCGCGAAGGCGATAGACGCAGCGGGTGGCCGCCGTGGCGCCACACCGCGAACCAGTCGAAGAGCCAGGCGATCTGGCTCTTGCGGTCCGAGGTGGTGATACCGATGAGGGGGCGATGCTTGCTCACGCGGTGCCCACCCAGCCGCGCATGCGCAGCCACATCCTGGCCAGCGGGGAGCGGGTGTGCTTGGCCACGTAGCCAGCCGCCCGACGAGACAGGGTCTCTTCGTCGGCGGCCAGCTTCTCCACCTCGAGCCAGCGGTTCCACTCCGTGACGGAGCCCCAGCCGGGCTCGGAGAGGCGGGCGTCCGGTAGCCGGTAGTGAAAGGTGGGGCGTGCCTTGACCAGCTTATTGCGAAACAGCTCGTGGGGGTAGTTCGGCCGCAGGTAGGCAAAGAGCGGGGTCATGTCCAGCTCGCGATTGCGGGTCGGGTTATCCGCCAGGTAGTCACCGATCAGGGTATCCAGGTCCGGCGCGTAGTTCGGTGCCAGCACCTTCAACGCATAGGGCTTGGCGAAAGGGTTGGCATGAGGCAGAACCTCGCGGGTGATGTCCACGTCGATCTGCTCGCGCAGCCACTCGGCGGTCAGCAGGTAGGCGCGCAGGTGGGCCAGCAGGCTCTCTACCTCGAGGCTCGGCACCTCCGGATTGAGGTGCAGGCCAAAGCCATAGAGCAGGCTGGCGTCGGTGCCCTTTGCGCCATGCTCGCGCAGTCCGACGAACAGCGCGTCGAGTTCATCGAGCTCGTCCCAGGGCACCGGGGGGCAGACGATCTCGGTGGGTACCAGGCCGGTGACCACGTCGCCGATCAGCTCCCGGGTGCGGGTGTGGAAGTCGACCCGCATCTGATGGCGCTGACGCTCCCACTCGGTGTCGTCCCTGGGCTTGGCATCGAGCACTTCGGCGTCGGGGTGGGCATACTGGGTGTCCAGTTCGATGACGAACTCGCCCCAGCGGGTCCCCTGGACCCTGAGCCGATGGGCGCTGACGATCACCAGTTCACCACCGAACAGATCGCGCACCAACTCGGCTGTATCGCGGGGCGGTAACCCGGCGAACTCGATCTCGACCCCGACGCGGCGTGTCTCTCCGTCGGGATTGCGGGGTTCGGGTGGCGGTAGCGGCGTCATGGCGGCATCCTGTGCGTGACCGATGGGCTCGCGGGGAGCCTAACATATTGGCGACTAGCGTCGCCGATCGAAGACGGAGAAACGATGTCGTTACCACTGCGCCGAAGCCTGTTCGCCGGTCTGCCTTGGCTACTATGGCTTTTGCTGCTGTTGCCCTTGCTGGGGCTGCCCGCCCAGGCTCAGCAGCTCGGCCTGTCCGGGCTGGTGGGGGGAGCCGAGCAGCCTGCCGCCGAGCACGATCCCCAGGCGTTCCTGGAATCCCTCGAGCAGGTGATCGCTACCCTGGAGGACGCCGAACAGCGTGGTGCCCTGTTGGAGAATCTGCGCGACCTGCAGCGGGTGCAAGGCGAGGCCGTGGAGCAGGGCACTATCGCTCCCCGACAGGGGCTGCTCGGTGCGCTGGCCGAGACCTTCAGCGATCTTGGCGAGCAGGCCGAGTCGGGCCAGTCGCCTATCGATCGGTGGCGCAATCAGCTGGAGCAGGGCTGGGTGGACCTCAGCGGCCTGGTGACCGGCACTGGGAATGCCGAGTTGATACATTTCCTGATCGAAGGGGCGGTGTTGCTGGGCATCTGGGTCGGGCTGCTGATCATCCTGATTGCCCTGGGACGGTTGCTGGCGCGTCGCCGCGGCTGGCCGTTGGACCTGCCCCGGGACCCGAGGGCCTGGCTGCTCACCATGCACTTCCTGCGCCGGATGCTGCCCTGGCTGCTAGCCTTCGTCCTGGTGCTGGGTGTCGCCCAACTGGTCCCCGACAGCTCTGGCCGTTTGATGGCCCTGGTGGTGGCCTATGTGGCGCTCTGCGGGCGCACCCTCTCAGTGGTTGTCGAGACCTTCGTCTCGGTGTTCACCCGTGGTCACCGCTTCCGGGCGGTACAGATCCTGCAGCACCGCGCCCTGCGCCCGCTGTTCTTGATCGGTGCGCTGGTCGCTCTGGGGGACGCCTTCAACTCCACACGGCTCTCCGGCCTGCTCGGCGATGAGCTG